>NZ_DAHVQP010000070.1:0-59620 GCF_027317685.1 Saccharomonospora sp. | reverse complement strand
ATCTCTATCTGCCGTGACCACCGTTCCGCGGGGCGACTTCCGGCTGCCTCGCATCCCCGTAAAGCCGTGTTCAGCACGACCTCACCGCACCACATAGGTGCTCAGGAGGGCTTGGACTTCGTAGACGTCGACTCCCTTGCCGAATTGCTTCGTGATCGGCTCCGGCTCCCCGGAAAGCCACAGCTTCAGTTCGGCGTCGAGGTCGAAGGTACCGGCGGTCTCGACCGCGAAGTGGGTGATGCTGCGATACGGAATCGAGTGGTACTCGACCTTTCGGCCGGTCACACCCTGCTTGTCGACGAGGATCAAACGCCGATCGGTGAAGAGGAACGAGTCCCGGATCAGCTGATAGGCGGCATGGATCTCCTCTCCCTGCGCCAGCAGACGACCGAACTCCCGCGTGGCCGCGCGAGGTTCGATACTCGAGGCATTGCCCAACACCCCGTCGAAGAGCCCCATGTGCCTTCCCCCTGTCGAAGATCATCGCTGTGCGCTGACGATAGCGAAGTCCTCGACGTCCGACAGTGGTTTCGGAGGAAAACGAAACCAAGCAAGCGGATCACTCGTCTCCACTCCACCTGAGTGGATATCTGGATACGGAGCACACCGCCATACATCTCGCGTAAGAAGTGTGCCCGCTCGTTGCTCTTCCAAGGAGTTCGAACGGTGCGCAAACACTCGCCCCGTGCTTACGCTCTCCTGAGAACGACCAGGCCAGGCCGGGACGGTGTTGTGGAACACGAAGCGTCTCCGAAATCACGGCACGTCCAGGGATCTCGACACATGCGTCGCATGGTGCGAAGTGGCGAAAGCGATCCACTTCGATGCGCTGCCCACCTGTGGGTTCGGCCGTTTTCGGCAGGTGTAGAGGTTTCGGTCACCCCACGAGAAGTCGGCACCGGCGAATTCGGGTCGACGCACGAGTTCGTCGGCGACTTGGAGGAAGTACCGTTCAGCGGATCCTGGTGGTACTGAATTTCCTTTGCGCTCTGGGATCTGACGGGCGATGGACAGCGTTGCTCCCGGAACGGTGTAGTGGATGTAGGGGTTGGGCAATCCCCATCCCTCTCTCGATTTTTGTGGGTCGGGATGAACGACTCCGTAATCCCCGTACCGGATGCGTTTGCCGCTCGCCTCCTGGACGACCTTCCACAACTCCACCTCGACGCGTTGGCGGAGATGTGTCTCATAATCACCACGTTCCCGTGGTGACGAACCGGCCAACACCGAGACCGAGGCGTATTCGTTCCGGTTCGCCAGTCCGGTGATGTTGTCGACGAGAGCATCGACGCGATGTGTTTCGAGTTTTCTCACATACCCTTCATCGAAGACCAAGTGCATCTCGTCGGTCCCGAGTCGCAGAGTCGTCGCGATCCGATCCAGTGTCCGCAGTAGCTCCGCTGTCGGCAGGCTGGGCCGCCGCGCACGGACGACGACGGGACGTCTTCGGTGTTCCAGGAACATCCGTATCGCGCGAAGTCCTTCGTCATCGGTGCTCAGCGAGACGACCGGGATCAAGCACGGTTGTTCTGAGCAGGTCGAGAAAAGACCACTGTTCTCCTCGATGTCGTGTTCGAGACGCTCGAGTACCGCTCGGGGCGAGGCACCCAAGTCGCTGGCCCTGGTCAACCACGTCGTGTCGACCCAGACCGGACGACCTCGCGAAGCGGATGCGACACAGAAGTTGACGACCTTCTTGATAACCGACCCGTCCGAACTCACGCTGTCGAGTAATTCGACCATGACTTGCACACGGTCGTTCACCTCAGTGGTGTTGAGAAGGGCTTGCAGTTCGCCTTCTTTGCTTTTGACCGCGAGGAGTGGTGTTCTTTGCGCAGCCGACACGGGCGTCAGCCTCCCGACGAACTAGGCCTTAATCGATCGCCACACCGGTCGAAGTACCTCGGTCATCGCTGGAACATGATCTTCCGTTGACAAGAATCCCAGGCGAGATCACGATCAGCCAGCGACCGAACGGGTGGAGATCAGCAGAAGTTGGATATCGGAAAACCCCACCCCACAATGGAACTCCACGCGAGCGCCGAATCGGTCTTTGCTGAATTCGGCCTAACGGGGGACAGCCCGTTCAACCGTCCTCACCGGTTCTCCTCGTCGGGAAAGGCCCACCGCCACGGCCAGGATCACGACGAAGACGGCGAATCCGGCCCAGACCATGCCCGGTGTCACGTTGAGACCCGCTCCGCCCACCCCGGGAGTCCGGCCCCCGTCTCGTCCGCTGACCACCACCACGATGATCGTGGCGATCGTGGCGGCCACCGCCGTCAGCGCCACGATGCGCAGGATCAACGCCATCGGACGTCCGCGCAACGCGCCACCACGTTCGCTCGGGCGCGCGGGAACGATGAGCCGTGTCAAAAGCAGCAGTGCAGGCGGTAATTGCAGCAGCCACAACGTGGTCCTCGGCCACCCGTCGAACCACACGTTCGTTCCGTACAGCAGGGTGTGCCACGCGCTCATCACGTACACCGCCAACACGAATCGGTGCAGCGCACGCCATGACCGTGCACCTAGTCTCGTCCGGAGGTAGTAGGCGAGTCCGAGCGGAATCGCGAGATAGAAGGCCAACAGGCCGATCAGGATAGCGACCTTGCCGGTGCCTGAGTCGTACCCACCGGGGACGAAGGTGTCGACGAAAGCGCTCCACAGTCGGCCCGCCCATGCCTGGTCGTCCTCGTTCTCCCGTACCAGCTCGGCGAAGAACAGCGCGGCGTGCAGGAACATCAGCGCGACCGTGGTCAGACTCGTGGTCCTGTGCCACCGTTCCAGACGCCTGGGTGGCACCGGGAACCAGCGTGGAGTGTGGCCGGAGCGCAGCAAGCCGAGCATGGTCGTGACCCACGCCCACAGCAGGGCCGACCAACCGAATGCCTGGCATAACCAGTACATGACATAGGTGTCGGCCTCGGCCATGAACGGCATCACCGTGACGCTCGGCGACGAGCCGGAGCGTACTCGCGCGTAGAGCCAGACGAAGATCGCGACGGTGACGACCAGGGCGGCGGTCGCGTCCGGCACCGCGGCACGCAAGTCCGCTCGTAAGGCGGGAAGGTCCACACCTCCACGGCGACGCGTGTTCCGCCGAGCACCCACCTCGCACCTCCGGTCCAGGAAACCGGCACGCCGGTGAATCGATACACCTGACCATCTTTCTTCCACGGCGCGGGCGAGATGGTCAATCGGCTGTTCCGGTCAGCGACGGCCATTCGGACTTCAATGCCTGCTCCGGATGCTCGATGCTCGGCGGACGTTCCGGGGAAGCGGCGGAGACTTGAAACAACGATGTCTGAGGCGGTCATCAACAAAAAAACCGACCGTGCATCACTACGGCCGGTTTTTGTGGGGTGGTGTCCGAGGGGGGACTTGAACCCCCACGCCCTGTAACGGGCACTAGCACCTCAAGCTAGCGCGTCTGCCATTCCGCCACTCGGACTTGCTGGGAAATAGAGTAGCGGATGGCCCAACAGCTCGTGCACAGGGGGTGCTTTTCGCGCCCACAACGAGCTCACCTGCGCGAATGATAGGAATGAGCGGTGACGGAACCGAACTTGATCGACGAGGCCGCCGACGAGGCGGTGACGCTGACGAGCGACCTGATCCGCATCGACACCACCAACACCGGTGATCCGGCCACGCTGGTGGGCGAACGGGAAGCCGCGGAGTACGTGGCCGAGAAGCTCACCGAGGTCGGCTACGAGATCACCTACGTGGAGTCCGGCGCCAAGAACCGACACAATGTGATCGCTCGACTACCAGGAGCCGATCCGAGTCGGGGTGCGCTGCTCGTGCATGGTCACCTCGACGTCGTGCCCGCCGACCCCTCCGAGTGGTCGGTGCACCCCTTCTCCGGCGCCATCCAGGACGGCTACGTGTGGGGCCGCGGCGCGGTGGACATGAAGGACATGGTCGGTATGTCGCTGGCCCTGGCACGGCACTACAAGCGCCACAACATCGTGCCGCCGCGCGACATCATCTTCGCGTTCCTGGCCGACGAGGAAGCCGGCGGCCTGTACGGGGCGCAGTGGCTGGTGGACAACCGCCCCGAACTGTTCGAGGGCGCCACCGAGGCGATCAGCGAGGTCGGCGGCTTCTCCATCACGTTGCGTGACAACGTGCGCGCCTACCTCATCGAGACCGCCGAAAAGGGCATCCGTTGGATGACGTTGCGGGTGCGCGGCACGGCGGGACACGGGTCGATGCTGCATCGCGACAACGCGGTCACCAAGCTGTCCGAGGCCGTGGCCAAGCTCGGCAATCACCGTTTCCCCCTGGTCCTCACCGACTCGGTGCGCGAGTTCCTCGCCGGGGTCACCGAGATCACCGGCTGGGACTTCCCCGAGGACGACATCGAAGGCGCCGTGGCGAAACTCGGCAACATCTCCCGCATGATCGGCGCCACGCTGCGGGACACGGCCAACCCGACCATGTTCAACGCCGGGTACAAGGCCAACGTCATCCCGTCGGTGGCCGAGGCGACCGTGGACTGCCGCATCCTGCCCGGCCGGGTAGAGGCGTTCAACCGGGAGCTCGACGAACTTCTCGGCCCGGACATCGAGAAGGAATGGCTGGAACTGCCACCGGTCGAGACGACGTTCGACGGCGCGATCGTGGACGCCATGAGCGCCGCGGTCGTCGCCGAGGATCCCGGTGCACGCACTCTGCCGTACATGTTGTCCGGCGGTACCGACGCGAAAGCGTTCCAACGGCTCGGCATCCGCAACTTCGGGTTCGCGCCCTTGAAACTGCCCGCAGACCTCGACTTCTCGGCGCTATTCCACGGCGTCGACGAGCGTGTCCCCGTGGAGGCCTTGCGGTTCGGCACGCGCGTGTTGGACCGGTTCTTCCGTAACTGCTGACCCCTCGAAACCTCGGGGAGGTCACCGTTTCCACGGTGGCCTCCCCGAATTCTTGTTCACCGTGGACGGTCAGGTAGCTGTGAGTCCACTCCCGCCATACGGTTTTCGTTATTTCGCTCACCTCGAAAACGAGGCCACCTCGGCACAGAACCGGGCCACCTCGTCGGGTGTGTTGTAGTAGTGCACCGAAGCGCGCACGAGCGCGTCGAGCCCACGTTCCTCCATGTCCCAAGGGGTGGATGAAGCGGCCGAGACGGTGACGTGGAAACCACGCTCCTTCAACCGGGCCACCAGCACATCGGCCGGAATGGCATCGACACGGAACGACACGATGCCCGACTTCCGAGTTCCGATGTCGGTGACGGTCACTCCCGGGATATCGGCGAGCCGCTCCCGCAGGTGCGCGGCCAGCTCGGTGACATAGTCATGCACCCACTGCGGTCCCACGTCGAGGTAGTACCGCACGGCCGCGCCGAGGCCGAGCACAGCGGCGACGTTGCGCTCGAACAGCTCGAACCGCCGCGCGTCATCGCGCAACCGCACCCGGTCACCGTCGATCCGGGCTGAGTACAGGTCCAGGTACGCGGGCGTCAACCGGTCCAACGTCGAGCGTCGGACTGCGAGGAATCCGGTGCCTCGAGGAGCCCGCAGATATTTGCGTCCCGTGGACGACACCGCGTCCGCGCCCGTCTCCTCGAGGTCGAAGGGCACCTGTCCCACACTCTGACAGGCATCCACCAGGAACAACGCCGGACTGTCCGCGACCACCGCGCCGATCTCGTCCACCGGCTGCACCAGTCCGCCGTTGGTCGGCACATGGGTGATCGCGACCATGCGGACACGCTCGTCGAGCATGCTCCGCAACGCGTCGAGGCCGATCTCGCCCTCGCCAGCGCTGGGGACCACGTCCACCGTGATACCGCGGTCGCGCGCGGCGGCCAGCATGGCGATGATGTTGCTGGAGTACTCCGGTACGGCGGTGAGGACCCGGTCCCCCTCGCGCCACGGCAGCGCCGTGAACACGGCCAGCCATGACCGTGTGGCACTGTCGGTGATCGCGATTTCCTCCGATCGGGCCCCTACGAGTACCGCCAGGGACTCGTAGACGCTCTCGACCTCGTCGGCAACCTCGTCGGCGGCCTCGTAACCGCCGACGGTCTCCTCCCGCCGCAAGTGCCGCACCATCCGGTCCACCACGGGGCGCGGCGGCAGGGACGATCCCGCGTTGTTGAAATGGACGACATTCTCACACGCCGGAGTGTCCGCCCTCAGCCTCGCAACCTTCTTCCGAGTATCGCTGTTGTGGATCAACAGCCTCTCCTTTCGCCAAGGCCCGTCTCGACCGGACACGCTACGCCGCAGCTCGACATACGAGGTGGAGTTCACCGAGGAAAGCGGCCGATGTTCGGGAAAGCGAAGTATTCGAGGACTCGAACAGCGACCCGGAACTTTCTTTCGAAAAAGCCGCGGACGAGGTAGTAAATCGATGAAGAAGCCCACCCGTTCCGGCCAACGGAATCACCCGACACCGTGGCGCCCCACCCCGGCCGCATGGCCCCGCCGCACAATGGTCTGCGCCCGGAAGGGACGGACACCGTCGTGTTCGGGGAGTGCGCGGAGGCCGGAAGCGGCGTTATGTCACCGAAAAAGCCGCATGGGCGCTATCCGTATCGCTGTTTGAGAAGCGGCACCATCCAGCTCCCACTACCGCTTGAGTCCCACTTCGCCCACCTGCGATGAATACGCTTCGCTTACCCGCAACTGCGGTGCGCATTCTGCGCTGCGAGTGAAGGCGTTGTGAACCCAACAGGCTACTTTCCTTATCCGCAGTTAGAGCAAACGGCACATGCTCAACCCGCCATGACCGTCGGGTACACTTCTTGACCAGCAGACTTCAATTCATTTACCGACCGGCGCAAAGCAGGAGGAACTGGTGGCGCAGCACATTTTTATCTCCCTCGTGGATGACATCGACGGTTCAGAAGCCGACGAGACGGTGCAGTTCGCCCTCGACGGCGTCACCTATGAGATCGACCTATCGACGGAGAACGCCGAGGAACTGCGGGATGCGCTCGCCCAATACATCGAGCATGCCCGCCGGGCGGGCGGCCGGAAGCGCACGTCCAGCCGCCGTCGTCGCAACGGGCAGGCCACTACCCGCTCCTCCACCGCCGAACGGGAACAGAACCAGGCCATTCGCGCTTGGGCCCGGGAGAACGGCTACGAGATCTCCGACCGTGGCCGCATCCCTTCCGAAGTCGCGGAGGCCTACCGCAGGGCCCACTGAAACAAATCAGTGCTTCGCCGGCTCACCCGACTCGGTCGGACCGGGTGAGCCGGAACACTCCACTACCCACGTGGGCCTCGCGCGTACACGCGATGCCGCTTAGAGTGAACGTGTGAGCACAGACTGCCTGTTCTGCCGGATCGTCGAGCGTTCCGTACCATCCACCGTGGTACATGAGACGGAAAACGTGCTCGCGTTCCGTGACGTCAATCCCCAGGCCGACACCCATGTCCTGGTGATCCCCAAGGAGCACTACCCCGATGCCGCGGCGATGGCGGTGGCCGATCCCAGGCTCGCGGGTGAGGTGCTCGCGGTCGCGGGCGAAGTCGCCAAGATAGACGGCGTGGACTCCTCCGGCTACCGACTGGTGTTCAACACCGGGGCGGACGCCAACCAGACGGTCTTCCACGTCCACTGCCATGTACTTGGCGGCCGTAACCTCACATGGCCTCCGGGGTGACGGACGGCCGCGGAGAGGGACGCCAGACGATGGACATCGCTGACAGACTCACCGCCACCTACCGCGAAGTCCGCACGAGCGGTTCCTCGGACACCGCCGACTGTGCTCTGGTACTTCGACGCCGGTTCCCGCGTCCGGTCGACACCGTGTGGCGGGCGATCACCGAACCCGACCTGATCCGGGCCTGGTTCGCCCCGGTCACAGGCCACCTCCGAGTGGGTGAGGCCTTCGAGGTGGAGGGCCATGCCGAGGGCACGGTACTGGAATGTGTACCGCCGCACCTGTTCACCGTCACCTGGGATGACGAGACGAACGTGGTGGTCCGCCTGGCATCGGATGAACAGGGCGACACCGTGCTCGAACTCGTCCACACCGGTCTACCCTCGGATGGCGCGGTGCGTCGAGGTCCGATGTGGGATGTGATCGTGGCGAGCCTCGATCGATTCGTCTCCGGTGACACCGCCGACGACCTCACGACCTGGCGTGCCTCGGCCGAAGTTCAGGTCTTCGCCCAGCACTCGGTGAGCGCATGGGTCACGGCCACCGAGGCGTCCGGCGTCGCAGCTGCCGACGACCTCGCCGACGCCGTTCGGACGTGCCTGCAGCGAGTGGCACCCGACCTGACACCGCCCGCCACCGCGTGAACAGGCGGGCCGGGCAGGACATGCGTTCCCCCTCCCCGTAAGAGGAGAGGTATCAGCTCTCCATCCACCGAGCCGGGTCGTCCACGATCCGTCGGGTGACCGTCGCGGCGGCGGCTCGGGCGACGGCGTCGCCTTCCAGACTCGACGCCGACACCGACACCTCGGCCTGACCGCATCGGCTTGTCAGCTCGCCGGCGACCTGTCGGGCGAAAGGCGATCCCAACGGCGCGAAATGACCGCCGAGGACCACTGCCGCAGGCCCGAGCACGGCCACGGCCCCGGCAAGAGTGTCGGCGAGAGCTCTCGCCGCCCGGCGCAGCGCTCCGACCAGTTCCGGATCACGAGAACGCGCCAGAGCGCGCATCCGGCTGTCGCCACCGGACAGCCGTGACGCCATCGGCGTGTCCTCCCCCAACGCTCGAAGCAAGGCTCGCGGGCCCGACACGGTGTCCAGACATCCCCGAGCCCCGCACACACAGCGATCGCCACCACGCCGGACCCGGACATGCCCCAGCTCCCCCGCGGTTCCGGTGGTCCACGAGGTCCTCTCCCCAAGGCTCACGACGCCCACACCGACGGTGAGTTCCCCCGAGACGACCATCAGCGGTCGCTCGTCCGTGCCTACCTCGCCGAACCAGTGTTCCGCCAACGCGGCCAGCCGGAACCCGTTGTGCACCGTCACCGGGATGACTCCACCGCTCAAGGCCTCCAGCCGACGCATCACCAGCCGGGACAGCTCCACATCGGTCCAGCCCAGTTCCACCGACCTCACCCGGCCCGACTCGTCCACCCTCCCGGGTACCCCCACGGCCACGCCGGCGACCACCGTGTCCCGCGCATCCGCCGCCGCCAGCAGTCTGCGCAACACCGGCTCCACCGCCTTCGTCGCCAAAGCCGGGTCACCCCGGAGGTCGTCACCTCTTCGCAGGGCTCGGTCCCGCACCCGTCCGGTGAGGTCGAACAGACAGCCCGCCACGTGATCGGCCTCGATCTGCACGCCGATCCCCACCGGGCCGGACGAATTCACCACCAGGTGAGTGGCGGGCCTACCGGGACCACTCGCCCGTGTGATGCCCAGTTCGCGGATCAGCCCCGCGTCCAACAGCTCGCGGGTCAACTGCGTCACCGTCGTCTTCGTCAACCCGCTGCGCTGCGCCAACTCCGCCCTGGAGACCGGTCCGTGCGCGGAGACCAGCCGAGACACGAGCGCCAGGTTGTGCGCGTGCTGCTGCACCGGACGCGCCGGAGCATCCCGCTCCACGATGATTCTCCCCCGATTAGATAGTCCACTGGACTTTCCAACTCTAGCCACGATCGGGTGAGGACCGGTAGACAGTGCGCACCACGAGCCGTGATCGAAGCTCGCCCGTAGAGAGGAACAACGCACCATGGCTGAGGTCTCGTTCGTCGAAGCGTCCCGCGTCTTCCCCGGCAACCCACCTGTTCGGGCCGTGGACAAGCTGTCCCTCGACATCGCCGACGGCGAGTTCCTCGTGCTGGTCGGGCCCTCCGGTTCCGGCAAGTCGACCGCGTTGCGCATGCTCGCCGGACTCGAGGACGTCGACGAGGGCTCCATCACCATCGGCGGCAAGGACGTCACCGAGGTCTCCCCCAAAAACCGTGACATCGCGATGGTGTTCCAGTCCTATGCGCTCTACCCGCACATGACGGTCGCGGAGAACATGGGATTCGCCCTCAAGATCAAGCGGGTGCCCAAGGCCGAGATCGCCGAACGCGTGGCCGAGGCGGCCCGGCTGCTCGACCTCACCGACTACCTCGATCGCAAGCCGAAGGCATTGTCGGGAGGCCAGCGTCAACGAGTCGCGATGGGCCGCGCCATCGTGCGTGAGCCCGCGGTGTTCCTGATGGACGAGCCGCTGTCCAACCTGGATGCGAAACTCCGTGTGGAGACCCGGGCCAACATCACCGCTTTGCAGAGCAGGCTGGCCACCACCACCGTCTATGTGACACACGACCAGGTGGAGGCCATGACGATGGGACACCGGGTCGCGGTGCTGAAGGACGGCGTGCTGCAGCAGTGCGACACGCCCAAGGCTCTCTACGACGCCCCGGCGAACGTGTTCGTGGCCGGTTTCATCGGCTCCCCCGCCATGAACCTCACCACCGTGCCGCTGACCGAGGGAGGGGCTTTGCTGGACGGTCTCACCGTTCCCGTGGCCCGCGACGTACTCGGCGGTGACGCCGCCCGCCTTCGCGAGGTGACGGTGGGTATCCGACCGGAGGGTCTGCGTCCCGCCTCGGCCGACGAGCCCGCTTTGGAACTGAAGGTCGAGCTTGTCGAGGTACTCGGCTCGGACGCCTACGTCTATGGGCAAGTGGACGTCGGTGGCCGTCATGAGCGATTCATCGTCCGCGCGGAAGCCGACAGCACCCCGTCTTTCGGCGAAACCATCCGAGTCACCCTCCGCAACGCGGAGGCCGCGCACACATTCGACCCCGAAAGCGGTGTTCGCCTGACGGCCTGAGTGTTTTCCGCCGGGCAAGGCGAGAAAGGACGGCGTGAAGCACGCTCCAGACGACACCGCGAGCACGCAGCTACACAAGCTGCGGACACGGCTACGCAGACTGCGGACACGGCTGTTTTCGGTCGGGATTGCTCCGGGTATGAGTCAGGATGCGGTCGACTCGGCAACGGACGCTGGTCCCCACCGCGCGGATGATCCAGCAGCTGGTACAGCATCCCGTCTGGCGAGCTGGAGACGCCGGTGACGGAACCGGGCAGGGTGTACTGCTGATTCCGGGGTTCGGCTTCGGTGACTGGAGCCTACGTCTGCTCCGCGCCTGGCTCTCCGCCCGGGGCTACCACCCTCGTGGCACACGGACCGGAATGAACCTCGGTTGCACCACCCGACTGGTCGACCATCTCGAGCACCGGCTGGAGGACCTCGCGCGTGCGACCGGCCGTCGAGTGGTCGTCATCGGGCAGAGCCGAGGAGGGTGGCTCGGCAGGCTCGCCGCCACCCGCAGGCCCGACCTGGTGCGAGGACTGGTGATGCTGGCCGCGCCCGTGCTCAACCCACTCGGTGTGCACACCCGCGGTCTCGAATTCGTGCAGGCCTTGGTGAGGCTGTCCGCGTTCGGAGTCCCCGGACTGCTCGACGCCGACTGTCTCGGCGGGAACTGTTACCGGACGAACGCGACCCTGCTGAGCACACCCCTGCCCCGGCAGGTGCCCGCGATGTCGGTGTTCTCCCGCCACGACTCCGTCGTGCCATGGTGGTTGTGCCAGGACCCCTACGCGCAATGCGTCGAGGTCACCAGTTCCCACACCGGGATGGGACTCGACCCCGATGTCTACACCCTGCTCGGCCTCCGGCTGGCGCAGTGGAGTGCCGATCCACGGCCGACGCCGTTCTCGGTGCGCTGAGGCAAAGTCCTCTCGGTTCTCTCGGCCCTCTCGGACCTTTGGTGGGACAACCTCGAAGGGGGTCCGCGTGGCCCTTGCGGCAAGTTCACGCGGCACTCTGCTCCTGCGGCTGGCCTGTCGGCGTCTGCACAGCTCCGAGCGCGCCATAGCATCTCGGACAGAGCAACTGATGGTCGCGGACGGCGACGAGGGTCGCCTCGCACTCCTCACAGCACTGTGCGCACCGGAACTCGATCGCCGAAGCGATGCTGTAGAGCCCGGCGTCCGGCCGTACCGGATACGATGCGAGAACTTCCACCGCCATGCCGTCTGCGAGCACGATCCGGTGGCCGGGGTCGCCCACGACGTGGACCCACCCCGCCCCCACCGGCGGAGCCTGCGGTGCGCTGCTCATGGCAGCAGACGTACCCCTGGCAGGGGGCGACAAACAGTATGGCCAGGATCAGCTCGCCACACCCGATCGATCCAGAACCCGACGTCATCGACATGGCTTCCACACAGACGATGCCTTCACGGCCAACGTGGACACTCGAAGGACGTACGTACTCAACGGAGATGTTCCGCGAGCCGTTCCACGAACACTCGCTGTGCGACCACGAGCTTGCTCTTCGCCCGGCCGAGGCCGAACCAGGCAAACCGGTCCAATTCGGAGAACTCACGCACCACGCCCGACCCTTTGGGCCATTCCATCGAGAACATTCCCGCAACGGCCGCGTCGGGGTCCAGATCACCCCGCAGGGCGAACGCGGTCACGATCTTGCCACCGGACTGGCGCACCTCGCCCAGCGGCACGAGCTCGCCGTCAGGTGGCGATATGCCGAGTTCCTCGACGAACTCCCGACGCGCCGCGACCTCGACGTGTTCGTCGCTTTCGTACTCGCCTTTGGGCACCGTCCACGCCCCCGCATCGCGTCGCGTCCAGAACGGTCCGCCCATGTGGCCGAGCAGCACCTGTATCGCACCGTCGACGACGCGATACAGCAGGATCCCCGCGCTACGCCGAGGTGCCATGCTCGTCGACCTCTCGCTCACTCCACCGCTTGTCCCGCCGCCCGGGCGAAGCCACTTCCACCACCGACCACAGGCGCTACGTCATGCGTCCTCAACGACAGTCCGGCGGCGAGAGAATAAGCCGGTCCGGTGAAATACCGGGCCGACGGTCTGTTTCGGCACAGCCGAACCACCGTGCAAGTAGCGCTCGAACCTGGTGCGTCGTGGACACCCGCACCTCCTGTCACCGGATCGACGGAACAAGAATTTTCTCGTCTACGCCGTGTGTCATTGCGACACCTGGGTATCCGGCTGGCAGTCCGTTCACACATAGTGAGGAGGGCGATGTGCTGTGACATCGACAGCCGGCGACAAGCGCGTCAGATTCCACCCGGACGCACCGGCGATCGTCTGTGGTGAATGCGGTTTCCGTACCGCCAGGATCGCGTCGCTGATCGACACCGACGGAGAGGAGACGGGTACCGTCATCGTCTGCCTACCGTGCCGGGAGCGAGAACGCGCCCGCGCTTCGGTCGCGGCAGCGCGCCGCACGAGGATCCGGCCCGCGCCTCTCCCCCGTCAGCGGTCTGCTCCATCGAATCACACTTCAGGGCCCATCCGAGCTCCTCGGTCGTCGCCGAGTGCCCCGGCACGGCTCTAGACTCGTCCCGTTCCCCAGGCCCGCGGGCGCTCTTTTTCGGGCAGCGATCAGCGTATCCCGTGGCTTTCGCACCGCAGGCTCACGACGGGTCACAGATCAGGTGACGCGGTCTCCAATGGGCCGGTACTTCCGGCACCGACTGTGGCTTCCTTACCGGGGTTGATCCACAGCACCACTTCCGCGCCCTCGACCGCGCCCGCGGCACCCACCGGGCGCTGCGCGGTCACGATTCCGGACATCGGCAGTTCGGTACCGCCGGGCGCCACCGGAATCAGCCCGGCACGACGCACGATGTCGCACGCATCATCGGCACCCAGACCCACGACGTCGGGTACCTCGGTGACCGGTCGAGGTCTATCCATGAAGTCATTGTAGGCACCCACGATCGCAGACCACAGTGCGCGAACGTGGGTGCCGGCGGCCGCCTTCAGCTCTGGCGCTCGATCTCGGCTCGCACCTTGTCCATGTCGACCTGGCGGACCTGGTCGATGAGCTCTTCGAAAGCCGGAGCGGGCAGCGCCCCCGGTTCCGCGTAGAGCACGACACCGTCGCGTACCGCCATCAGCGTGGGGATGGAGGAGATGCCGAACACCTGTGCCAGCTCAAGCTGTTCCTCGGTGTTCACCTTGCCGAAGGTGATGTCCGGATGCTGCTCGGAAGCCTGCTCGAACACGGGCGCGAAAGTACGGCACGGCCCGCACCACGATGCCCAGAAATCCACGAAGACCGTGCCCGATCCTCCGACTACCTCGTTGAAGTTCTCGCTCGTCAGTTCGACTGTCGCCATTGGGTTTCTCCCTGTTTTTCGTGGACTTCTCTCTCGGTCAACACCACGGCGATCCGCGCCATTCCATGTAGGGGAAAGCGCTGCTCAAGAGCTCGGTGGGGCAAAAAGAACCGTCCACGCACCCAGGAAGCAGCGGCGCAGCCGTCTCGTAGTCGTCGCGTAGTCGCCGCGTCTCGGTCGCTTTCACGGGGAAGATCGGCGCAGCGTCCTCGTGCCGTCGGGCGCCCGTCGGGTGTGGCCCTCGGCGTCGAGTCGTTCGAGTAGTGGAACAGCGACCCTGCGCGTGGTGCCCAGCGCACGTCGGGCCTGGCTGACGGTGAACGGTTGGGGCAGGGCGGACAACACGCGCACGGCTGCGTCGAAGGCGTCGGGGGCCAGCACGACACCGTCCGCGATGCGGACCAGCCGTCCCGCCCGTTCGGCGGCGGCGAGCTGTTTCGGCCCCAGCCCCAACTCGGCGAGGTCGTGCGCTTCGGGGGCCACGAACGGGTCACGTCCCAGGCGCCGTTCCACGACGCGAACGGCTCGCTCGACCGTCTCGGGCAGCGTTCGGAGCACGTTCGGGTCGAGCACGATGCCGTCCCGGACCACGAGTCCGGTGGTGGGCAACGCGGCGGTGAGCAGATCGTCGGGCACGCCGAGTTCCCTTCGAAGGGACTCCATCGGCAGGCCGGAGGACAACGGGTCACCGGCACACCGGTCGGCTACCAGGTCTCGTATGCGCCCGGCCAGTCGATCGAGCAGCCCTTCGGCGACGGCCCAGCGTCCCACGCACGGCCCGGGTGCGGCCCAGCCAAGTGCTCGTAGTTCCTCGACGGCGACGACGCCGTGGCGATGGACGTACCCGGCGGCTGCATCACGGTGGGCCAGCTCTTCTGCCCTAGCCCGCGCCGCTCCCCGGCGCCGCAGTCCGGGGGGCCGTGGGTCCACCACTTCGATCCCCGCGGGCACACGGTGCAGACCGGGGTCACGCAGCAGCCCCCGGTCGCCTGCCCGCAACGGCAGCTCGGTCCACAATGACAACCGCGCCAAGTCGGTCGCGAGGGGACGCACACGGCAGGGTATGGCGGCGGCGCCGAGGTGCAGCACCAGCTCGTGGTTCAGATCCCCCGCCTTGTCACCGCGCAGTCGCACGTCGATCTCACGGGTGTATCGCCACGCGTTCGGGGTGAGCAGGGCATCTCCCCTGTCGATGTCGTGGCGATCGAGGCCTCGGAGATTCACCGCGACCCGTGCCACCGCCTCCACGGTGTCGTGCGCCCGTCCCAACGACTGCAGACCCCGCACCACGCAACGGCGTTCGTCGCGCCCGAACGCCAGCTCGTCGCCGACCCGCAGCGTTCCCGCGCCGAGCGTTCCGGTGACGACCGTTCCCGCGCCGCGGACGGTGAACGCCCTGTCGACCCACAGGCGCACGTCCGCCCCGGTGTCGGCGGCGGGAAGCTTCCGTCCGAGGGCCGCGAGTTCCGCGCGCAGAGCGTCGATCCCCTCGCCCGTGCGCGCGCTGACCGCGACAGCGGAAACCTGGCCGAGGCTACTGGCCGCAAGACGTTCGCCCGCCTCGGCGAGCACGGGCTCCGGGTCCGCCCTGTCGGCCTTGGTCACGGCGAGCACACCATGCTGGACTCCGAACGCGTCGAGTGCGGAGAGGTGCTCACTGGATTGGGCCTGCCAGCCTTCGTCGGCCGCCACCACGAACAACACGGCGGCCACCGGCCCGGTGCCCGCGAGCATGGTCGGCACGAACCGTTGGTGTCCCGGTACGTCGACGAACGCGAACGTCGCTCCGGCCACGTTGGTCCACACGAATCCGAGGTCGACGGTCAGGCCCCTGCGGCGTTCCTCGTCGAGTCGATCGGGCTCCATCCCGGTCAGGGCCTTCACCAGAGTGGACTTACCGTGATCGACGTGCCCGGCCGTGGCTACGACATGCATCGGGACACGGCTTCCACCAGGCGTTCGTCGGCCTCGGGCTCAACGGTACGCAGATCGAGCAGGCATCTCCCCCGTTCGACCCGGGCCACCACGACGGGTTCGCCCATGCGCAACCGAAGCGCGTAGTCCTCGGAGAGACTGACCGCGGCACTCGGCAGCTCCACACCGGGCGCACCGCCTCCCCCGACCGCTGCCGTCGAGGACACGGCCGCGGCGTCCACCCCTCGTCGCACCAGAGTCGCCGCGAGCCGTTCAGCCCGCGCACGCAGCACGTCGACGTCGGCTTCGAGGAACCGCCGCACTGGTGGTTCAGGCCCGCGCACGGTCGCCTCCAGCGCGGCGAGCGTGAGTTTGTCCACGCGCAAGGCTCGCGCTGCCGGATGACGCCGCAGCCTGTGGATCACCGGGTGAGCGCCGAACAACAGTCCCGCCTGCGGACCCCCGAGCAGTTTGTCGCCGCTGGCGGTGACGACATCGGCGCCCGCGGCCAGAGCCGAAGCGGCGTCGGGCTCGTCCGGCAACAGAGGGTGCGGGCGGAGTAACCCCGAACCGATGTCGGCCACCACGGGTACGTCGAGACGGGCGAGCTGGGCGATCGGTACCTGCGACGTGAAACCGGTGACGCGGAAGTTCGACGGGTGGACTTTGAGCACGAAACCGGTGTCGGGTCCGAGAACGTCGGTGTAGTCGGTGAGCCGAGTGCGGTTGGTGGTGCCCACCTCACGCAGCCGTGCTCCCGCCGAGGTGACGAGGTCGGGGATGCGGAAGGAATCGCCGATCTCGACCAGCTCCCCACGGCTGATGACGATCTCCTTGCCGGGAGCGAGCACGAGGGCACACAGCAGTAGCGCGGCGGCGTTGTTGTTGACCACGTGAACGCCGTCGGAGCCGCCGGTCTCCGGAAGAGCCTGAGCGAGAGCGTCGAGCGCGCCTCGGCCCCGGCGGGCTCGCCGGCCGTCGGTGAGGTCGAACTCGACGTCGGTGCTGCCACCCGCGATCCGCACGGCCTTCAGCGCGGCGGCGGACAACGGCGCCCGCCCCAGGTTGGTATGGACCACCACCCCGGTGGCGTTGAGTACCTCCCGCAATGACGAGGCAGCGGGTGGCAACGAGGCCACCGCCTCGTCGACGACCGCTTCAGGAGGGATCTCGCCGGCGCGCGCACGGTTCTGCGCCGTCGTGACCGTGTTCTTGACGAGCTCCCGCCCGAGGTCTTCCACGGCCTTGGCCAATCGTGGCTCGCTGAGCAGGACGTCGGTTCGCGGAATGCGTCTGCGCGCGTCGGTCACCGAGCGCCTCCCCTGGCAAGGACGGCATCGCGGAGGCGAACGGGAATCGAACCCGCCAACGACGGTGTCCGCCGTTCAACGGTTTTGAAGACCGTGCCGGTCACCAGGCCGGAAGCGCCTCCCTGGGACATACCGACATCGTGCCAGCAAGATTCACGGTGCGCAGCGCGACGAACACGAGGAGCAGCGGCCCCGGAGGGCGGCCACCTCGATCGCGGCCTACGGAAAGCGCGATCGACATCTCCTGCGCGAGGCGACACACAGCGCCAATATGGTCGAATGGCATACCGACTGACCCAATACGCCCACGGAGGCGGCTGTGCGTGCAAAATCCCGCCCGGCGAGCTGGAAAGCGTGGTCCGAGGTCTGATGGACACCCCGCTCACCACACCCGTGTCACCCGCCGGTGAGCTACTCGTGGGCCTCGACGACGGGGACGACGCCGCCGCCGTGCGCCTCGACGGTGATCGTGCCGTCATCGCGACCACCGATTTCTTCACCCCCGTCGTGGACGATCCGTACGAGTGGGGCTGCATCGCCGCGACCAACGCGCTGTCCGACGTCTACGCGATGGGCGGCACACCGTTGGTGGCGGTGAACCTCCTGTGCTGGCCGCGGGAGACGCTGCCGTTCGACCTGGCCGCCGAAGTGCTCCGCGGTGGCGCGGAAGTGTGCGCGCGGGCGGGCTGCCACCTCGCCGGTGGACACAGTGTGGACGACCCCGAGCCGAAGTACGGTCTGGCCGTCACCGGTCTCGCGTCGGCGGAGACGCTTCTGCGCAACGACACCGGGCGCCCCGGCGTGCCGTTGTCGCTGACGAAACCACTGGGTGTGGGCGTGTTGAACACCCGCCACAAGGCCACCGGCGAATCCTTCGCCGAAGCCGTCGAGGTGATGACGACGTTGAACGCCGACGCCGCGCAGGAGGCGGTGGCGGCGGGAATCCGTTGCGCGACCGACGTCACGGGCTTCGGGCTGCTCGGCCATCTCTACAAGTTGGCGCGAGCCAGCGGGGTGACGGCTGTGATCGACTCGGCCTCGGTGCCGGTGCTGGACGCCGCGTACGCCGCCGTGCGCGAGGGGTACGTCTCGGGCGGCACGCGCCGCAACCTCGACTGGGTTCGCCCGTACACCGACCTATCCCGGGTCGACGACGAGACGGCGCTGCTGCTCGCCGACGCCCAAACCTCGGGTGGCCTGCTGGTGGCGGGTGAACTGCCGGGGGCACCGGTGATCGGTGAACTCGTGCCGCGCCAGGAGCACATCGTCGTGGTGCGGTGAGGCCGTGGTGCGGTGAGGCCGCCGGATTCGTTCCACCCCGGTGGGGGAACACCTTGGGGGGAACCCACTCGGCAACGAAAGGGAAGGAGCCGGCGATGGCCGACCCGACACGGGACCGCGCGGCCGGCCCGAAGGGCACCCGGGGCACCAGCAGGGGTGATCCGTCGATCGACGAACCCCCTCGCCCCATCGCGTCCGATCTGGAGCTGCGCAGCCCGGCTTTCAACGACGGCACGCTCATTCCGCGGCGGTACTCCCGCCAGGGAGGCAACGAAGCGCCGCCACTGGAATGGACGCACGTGCCCGACGGCACGGAGGAACTGGCTCTGGTGTGTGAAGACCCGGACGCGCCCGGCGGTGTGTTCACCCACTGGGTGGTGTCGTCGATCCCGCCCGGGACCTCCGGGATCGACGACACACCCCCGTCGGAGGCCGTGCTCGGTCGCAACGACTTCGGGGAACTGGGCTGGAGCGGACCACAGCCGCCCGTGGGCGACGGGGAGCACCGGTATTTCTTCCGTCTCTACGCCGTGGACCGGCCTCTCGGTCTCGGTGAGGGCACCACGGCGGAGGACGTGCACGCCGCCGCCGAGGACCACGCCCTGGCCACCGGAACGCTCGTCGGGCTGTTCGGCCGCTGATCAGAACCGTCCGCCGGGAGCGCCCGGAACCTACGGCGCGGGCTCGACGTGCACGACCTTGGTGGCGGTGAACTCGTCGAGCAGCTCGGGCCCGTAGCCGTAGCCGTGGCCGCTGACTCTCCTCGGATGCGCCGCGCCACCGGGAGCGCCACCGAACACGGAGTTCACCTTGACCGTGCCCACGGGAAGCTCCCGCCATGCCCGCTGAGCATGTTCCATCGACCGCGTCAGCACGGTCGCGGCGAGACCGTAGTCATCGTCGCGGGCGCGGGCGAGTCCGTCGGCGAAGTCGTCCACCACGCACACGGGTGCCACCGGGCCGAACGTCTCCTCCCGAAGCACTCGCATCCCCGGTGCGCAGCCGGTGAGCACCGTGGCCGGGTACAGGGAACCGGGGCCGTCGGGTACCACGCCCCCGGCCTGGAGCCGGGCTCCGGAGGCGACGGCGTCGGTGACATGTTCGTGCACGGCGTCCCGGTGTCGCACGTCCACGAGCGGCAGCATCCCGGCACGTTCGGCCGCAGCGATGAGCGCGTCCAGAAAAGGAGTGGCGATGTCTCGGTGGACGAAGATGCGTTCCACGGCGACACAGATCTGACCGCTGTTGGCGAACGCGCCCGTGGCGGCCTGCTCGGCCGCCCACACCGGGTCCACGTCGCCGTCCACGAGCAGCGGATCGTTACCACCGTTCTCCAGCAACACCTTGGCACCCGTCCTCGCCGCCGTGGCGGCCAGTTTCCGGCCCGTGGCGGTACTGCCGACATGCGCGATCACATCGATGTCGGTGTTGCCGGCCAGCCACGCGCCGACTGTGCCGTTTCCGGCGAGGTGTTTCACCACACCCTCGGGGAAATGTGGACGCAGCACCTCGCCGAAGAGCAATCCCGTGTGCGGGCAACGTTCGCTGGGCTTGGCCACCACGGTGTTGCCCGTGACCAGAGCCGCCCCCACCAGGCCACACGCCACGGCGACCGGGTCGTTCCACGGCGTCAGCACCGCCGCCACACCGCGCGGTTCGGGCACCATGAGGTCGGTCGCGGACTGCTCACCCAGCAACGAGCGGCCGCGATGCAGCGGGCCGAGCTCGGCGTACTGCCGCAGCGCCGCCACCCCGGCGAGCACCCCCTCCCGCGCCTCGGCGACGGGTTTCCCGGTCTCCGCCGCATTCACCTTCGCCAGGTCGGCGGCGCGGTCGGCGAGCGCGTCGGCGGCGGCCCGAAGTGCCGCGCCCCGCTGCTCCGCGGAGGTCGCGGCCCAACCGGGGAAGGCGCTCTTCGCTTCGGCGACGGCTCCGGCCACTTCCTCGGGCGTGGCCATGGCGACCCACCCGACCAGACGGCCGTCGGCGGGATTGTCGATACGGATACTGTTCGGGTCGGCGGGTTCGGCCGACGGCAGGTCGAGTTCCACGGCAAGATCGGTCATCGGCGTACATCACCCTCACGGGGTCGGTGGCAAAAAGCGGGCAGCAGCGACCGGCGTGATCGGACCGGTCGCTGCTCTCAGGGGTCAGCTCTTGGAGAATTCCGCGCTGACGGCATTGGGACCGTCGTAGGTGCGGTCGGGGATCGACTCCAGATTCCGGAGTACGTCGTCGTCGGCGCCCTGGTCACGGGCGTGCTGAACGAGGTCTTCCCTGTTGCAGGGATAGTCCACACCGGAGAGGTATTTCTGCATTCGGATCGGGCTGGGTTGCGCCATCGTTCTCACCTCCGAACCCGGCATACCCTGGGTGGCTCTCGGGTAACCGAGCACGGTGGATGCCGGACCCGATCAGTTGTTACGTACGGCGATGCGCGTGGCGAACACGTTGCGTTCCCACGAGGTGCGTTTCGCGCTCGCCGGAGGGTGTGCTGCGTACGCACATGGTGGGCCGGCCTCCGAGCACGATGTGGACGTCTTCGTCACCGAACAGGACGCCCCCATAGCCCGGAAGGTGTTGGTCGCGGCGGGGATGCGTGCCGTCGATCCACCCGAGGACTGGTTACTCAAGGTCTACGACGGCGACTGTCTCGTCGATCTGATCTTCCGGCCGAGTGGCCGACCGGTGACGCCGGAACGGCTCCGCAGAGCGGAAGAACTCAGAGTGGGAGCCACGACAGCGCCGGTCATACCGGCGACGGAACTCATGGTGGACAAGTTGCTGATCCTGGGTCCCCATCGCTGCGACTTCACCCCTCTGCTGCTGATCGCCCGTTCCGTGCGCGAAAAGATCGACTGGGCCGAGGTGGCACAGCAGACCGGTGACTCACCCTATGCGCGAGCGTTTCTGACTCTGCTCACCGACCTCGGAGTCGCCGACGGAGGCCGATTCGCTCCCGGGAAAGGAGACGCCCATGCAGGACAAGGGCCATGGTGAGGAACACCCCTTCGAGGAAGCTCCCGAATACCGCGCTGCCCGACTGCGGCGCGCCCTGGCGGAAGACGCCCGAACGGGCGAGCTGGGGCTTCAGGTCGACATCCGTGGACAACACGTCTATATCAGCGGAACGGTGTCGTCGCAGGAGTACAAGGATCACCTCGACACGGTGCTGCACGAGCAAGAACCACGACTGCAGCTGCACAACGACGTCCATGTCGTCGAGGTGACCGAGCCCCCGGACTCCGAGGTCCTGCGATGATCCGAATCGCGGCGGTGGGAGACGTTCATCTCGGAGAGGACGCGCAGGGCAGGTTGCGGCCCGCCCTGGAGCAGGTGAGCGAGCGCGCGGACGTGTTGTTGCTGGCGGGCGACCTCACCCGGCACGGCACCACCGCGGAGGCCCGCATCGTCGCGCACGAGTTCCGTGACCTGGGGCTGCCGATCTACGCGGTCCTCGGTAATCACGACTACCACAGCGACGCGGTCGACGAGATGACCGAGATCCTCTTCGGGGAAAGCGGAATCCGCGTGCTCGAAGGCGAGGGTGTGGTGCTGCCGGTGAACGGCCGGCGGGTGGGCATCGCCGGGGTGAAGGGCTTCGGCGGCGGATTCGAGGGACGCTGCGCGAGCGCGTTCGGGGAACCGGAGATGAAGGCGTTCGTCGACCACACCGTGGAGGTCGCCGACAGGCTCCGGTCGGCGCTGAAGTCCTTGGACGCCGACGTACGCGTGGCATTGATGCACTACTCGCCCATACCGGACACGCTGCACGGCGAGCCGCTGGAGATCTACCCGTTCCTCGGCGCCTATCAGCTCGGCGAAGTCGTCGACGAGACGGAGACCACGCTGGCCTTGCACGGCCACGCACACAGAGGCTGCGAGCACGGCGTCACTCCCGGTGGCGTGCGGGTGCGGAACGTGGCCCAGCCGGTGATCCGGTCGGCATACGCGCTGTACGACCTGGAGTGATCGGCGGTTTCGGTTTCACCCCACCGTGTGAAGGGAAGGCTGTGGGGACGAGAGCGGCAGGAGCTGCAGGAGCGCTGTATCCGCTGTCGAATGAGGTCTCTGCGAACAGAAAAGGAGAACGCTCATGAGCACGCAACGCCGCGACGAGCTTCCTCTGGCGGACTACGACCACCTTCCCGTGACCGCGCTGCGTGATCGCATCCGTTCGCTGACGAGCGAGCAGCTCGAACAGTTGCTCACGTACGAGCGGGAACACGCCGATCGTCTGCCCGTGGTGATGGCGATGCGGACGAGGTTGGAAGAGCTGGAGCAGGGGGCCACTCCGACCTCGGGGCAACACGACATCCGGCCGGAGCAGCCCGGGGGCACCCGACACGGCTCCGCGGTGAGTGGCGGGGTCACGAGTGGATCGGTGACTTCTCCGCCACACGGTGTTCCGGCTCAGTCCGGCCAGCCCAAGGGCGACCGGTACCCCTGACCCTCCACGGAGCCGGTGTCGGCCTGACAGCCTGTCAGGCTGTCAGTCTTCCTCGTCTTCCCGGTTTTCCCGGTCCTCTTCGTCTTCCTCGTCCTCGTCCGGCTCGCCGATCTCGGTGATCGACATGATCTCGTCGGTGTCGATGAGCACACGACCGCCCTGCACGATCATGCCCAGCCTGTGCACCTCTCGGATGACGCCCTTCCCGGCCACGGTGAAGTCGATCTCCACCTCCACGAGGTGTCCCCCGACCGCCCTCGGACCGTCGACGATACTGACGTCCCCGATGCTCGACCAAAAGTCGCGGTAGCTGCGCCTACCCTGCTCACGCAGACTGGGCCCGAGGTGGTGCCACGCCTGGTCCGCGTTCTCGGGTAGTAGTTCGTAGTAGTCGGCGACCGCCTGTTCGAGCTCGGCGGGAGACGGGGCCTCCTGCGTGGGTGTGCTCGAACTGGTCGGCTGTGCGGCCGTCGAGGACTCCGACACGGGCGGCTGTGTCTCGGAAGGCGCCGGCGCCGATGCGGTCGTCTGGTCCCCGCCAGCGGTGTCACTCTCGGTGGAGGCGTCGGAACTCCCGGTGCCGCCCACGATCAGCTCGGCCACGAGAACCCCCACGGCAGCCGCCGCGAGCACCGACAGGGTGGTGGTGACCGTTCGCGCCCGCGAACGCCCGGCACCGCCGTCTCCGGACGGGGACGGCGCGGAGAAGCCGGCGGCCGGGGTGTGCGGCGAGGAGGGCGGTACGGTCTGGTCCGCTCCGCCCACCGGGGGAACCGTCGAAGGCGTGTGTGGCGCCGGATGCCCCACCGACGGGATGGCCGAGACGGAGGCCGGGTGCAGGTCCACGCGCGTCGAGCCACGCACGGGTGGGGAGGAGGGCAACGTGGGGGCGTCGGCGCCCCCGGACCGCCCTTCGGCGACCGCGCGCAGGGTCTCCTCCACCTGGGCCATGGTCGGCCGCGTGTGCGGCTCGGACTGCAGCATCGAACGCAGTGGCGCGTCGAGCTCTCCGGCCTGGCGAGGCGGGATGATGTTTCCGGCGGCCACCACGTGCAACATGGCGATCTCGTTGCCGGGGTTCTCGAACGGTGGCCTGCCCTCCACAGCGGCGTACAACGTGGCACCGAGGGAGAACACGTCGCCCGCGGGGCCGGGCTCGGAGCCTCGGGCCGTTTCAGGGGAGAGGAACGCGGGGGTGCCCGCCAGCAAGCCGGTGCTGGTCAGCGTGACGTCGCCCGCCGCCCTGGAGATGCCGAAGTCGGTGATCTTCGCGGTGCCGTCCTCGGCGAGGAGGATGTTGCCGGGTTTCACGTCGCGGTGGATGACCCCCGCCCCGTGCGCGGCGGTGAGCGCCGCCGCCACCTGAGCACCGATACGTGCCACGTCCTGCGGAGGCAGGGTGACGCGTTCCTCCAGCACGTCGGAGAGACTGCGCGACGGCAAGTACTCCATCACGAGCACGGGTTGACCGTCGTGGTCGACGACGTTGTACACCGAGATGGCGTTCGGGTGCTGAAGGCGAGCGGCGATCCGGCCCTCCCGGGCGGCCCGTTGCCGTGCCTTCTCCGTCTCGGTGTCGTTCAACCCCGGTGGCAACAACAGTTGCTTCACCGCCACCGGCCGATCGAGACGGATGTCGATGGCACGCCAGACGACGCCCATCGCGCCACTGCCGATCTGGTTCTCCAGCCGGTAACGCCCCGCGATCAGTGTTTTGTCGCCCTCACTCACCTGTGGACCCTCCTGTCACCCCGACAGACTAGAGCGTCACGATCACAGTGACTGCCCAGGTCCGGCAAGCCTGTGGGCCGAAGAAGTACCCCGGTACCGACAAAAGGGCTGCTCTCCAGTTATGTCACCCCGCGGAGCCCACGCCCAGGAGCCGCACTCGACTTGCCGTGGCGACGGCCCTCTGCGCACCGGCACATAACACTTTCGTATGCTGTCCCGCCATGGGTTGGTTGTCAGGCGCGCGACAGGTGTCCTACGCCCGACGTGATCTCGACACTCTCGCCGAGCGACTCGCCTCGGCCGGGTTGAGCACGTCGGCCCTCGATGCGGGATCGCTCGCCTACGTCGACCAGCACGCGGCCGCTGTCAGGGACAGTCTCGCGCTCGGTGGCGCCCGGTGCGGGGTGGTGGAACTGGCCGCCTACGCCCAGGGAGTGCTCGACGCGGCGGCCGAGGCGGGCTGGACTCCCGAGAACCACCGCACGCTGATATCCACCCAGCCGGATCCCGAACCGATCTCCGGTACGGCCGAGTGGATCGCGTCCCGGCTGCTCGCGGTCTGCGTCCTCGCCGACGCCTCGTCCGTGGACGACATCTCCGACATCGATCCACTGCTGTTCGCCTGATCCCCGCGGCACCGAAAAAACCTCAGGACTGCGGAGGATGAGCGGTCCGGGTCTGTTCTTCCTGCGTCTCGATCGGCTCGGTCTGCGCCCGGGTGACGTCTTCCTTGCCGCGCTGGTAGGCCGCCGCCTGTGCCTTGGCGTTCGGCACCTCTTGCTCGGCACGGTCGAGCCACCGTTCCCAACGCTGCTGCATGGGCCTCACGAGGCCACCGCCCACGCCGATGGCGAGAACCGCGCCGATCGTGGCGAGCACCGTGATCAGTACAGGCGTCGTCACCGAGGTGGCGACACCGATCTGGTTCAGCGCGGCGATCACACCGAGACCGATGATGAACACCTGGACCACGGTGGCCAGTACGGATCCGTAGCTGAGGCCGCCGAGAGTCCCGCTGATGATGTCCTTGACCGCGTTGGCGATGGCCGCAGCCACGACGATGATCACGATGGCCACGACGGCTCTCGGCAGCCACGCCACGATGGCCGCCAACAGGTCACTCACCGGGTTCGGGCCGAATACGCCGAACGCGATCTGCAATGCGATCAACAGCACGGCGTAGAACACGATCGCCGCCACCAGACCGCTGGCGTCGTACTTCGACCGCTCCAGTGCGCGCTTGATGCCTCCGCGTTCGACCGCGCGGTCGAAGTTGAGCCGCTCCAGTACGACGTCGACCAGCTTGCGCAGGCCTTTCGCCACCAGCCATCCGATGAGCAGGATGACCAGGAAGGCGGCGAACTTCGGTAGAAAGGTGATGACCGACCGAAGCGCGTCGTTGAACGATTCCGTGATATTCACCGGTGCCCACATCCTTTCCGTGGTCGGCCGGTCCTCTCCTACATGCGGGCAGGACCATTGAGCTTGACGTCAGGCCACACCGTTTGTCGGCTGCGCGGGGGATTACCCCATTCCAGACAGGACACTCACGAACCGCGGCCATCCTTTCGTGCCGGCATGACTCCCGAACGGAGGCGGATGGGCGAGTGGCAAGATGAAATGATCATCTTTAGCACACAGGGAGTGACCGGATATCCACAGGTCGTTGTCCCTAGACCGGGTGTACGCGTCATAGTCTGAGCGCGCGAGCGGGAGGTGAGCGTGGCCGAGGTCGACTATTACGCATTGCTGGGCATCGCACGGGACGCCACGCCCGGGGAGATCAAGTCGGCCTATCGGGCCCTGGCACTTCGGGCGCATCCGGACGCGGGTGGTTCGGCTGAGGAATTCCAGCTGCTCCAGTCGGCCTACGAGACCCTGTCCGACCCGATGCTGCGCGCGGCCTACGACCGCCGCGGCAGGCGGCCGTCACTGGAGGTGGCAGCGGAGCAACGTGCGGCCCGTTGGTCGAGGCCACGCCGGTTCGGCGAGGACCCGGATTTCGTACCCACCGTCCCCGACATCGATGTGGCGCACCTGCCGTGGTGGCGCATGATGGAAGGCGTCTCCCGGGTGCACTACGCCCACCCGGGCTCACCGGGGCACGCGCCCGCGGCCGGCGCCCTGGCAGGGGCCGTGCTGCTGCCGCTTCCTTTGGTGGTGCCGTTCGCGTTCTCCGTATGGCTGGTGGCCGTGTGGCTGCTGCTCGTGGTGTCGGCCGTGGCGGCGGCGGTACTGCTCGTGCGACGCCACCTGGAGTCGCTACGCACGGTGCGAACGTTCCGGAACGAGTTCGGCGACCGGGTCGTGTTCGGTTCTCCGGGCTCCGAGCCGGACGAAGTGGCGGAGCGATTGACGGCCGAGCTGTTCGAGCGCTATCTGACACGCCTCCCCGGAGTCCGGATCTTCCACGGCCTCGCCTGGCCCGACTCGGTCTTCGCCGACGTCGATCACGCGGTGCTGTGCGGACGCAGGCTCGTCGTCGTGGAGTCGAAGTCGTGGCTGCCGGGCCACTACGCCCTGGCCGACGACGGCACCCTCACCCGCAACGGCCGCCGATTCCGAGGCGGCGGCACCCAGCTGCCCACCAGCGTGGAGGCGTTCCGCCGACTGCTGCCGGACGTGGAAGTCCGTGGCGCGCTGGTGCTCTACCCCAGCCGCGAGGGCGAGATCACCACCGATGAGCAGGACGACGGCGACGCTCCTCCGATGACCCCGGAACAGTTCGTACGGCAGCTGGGTGACTGGCTCGCCGCCGAACCCGTCACCGTGGACCGGCACGTGTTTCGCACCGTGCTCGGCCAGGTCGTGGGCCTGTCCCCCACGCCCACCAACGCGTGACCGGCCTCGGCCGACGCCCGATCACGACCCGGTGACCGCCTTCACCCGGACGGGCTGCGGCTCGGTATCACCGCGTCACACCGGTCCGGGACCCGACGACGTCGGCCCGCGCGTTCAACGGTTCGAGGACACCGCCGCTGGTCGCGGGTCGCTCCACTCCGTGTCAGAAAAGCAAAGCGTCGAGCATCTCCGACGGCGTCCGACGGTGAGGGTCACCACGAAAACGATCTCATCCCCAATACGGGCGATCCCTGGTACGGTGCTAAGCGCACGCTTACTCGGCAACGAGGACAGGTTCACTCAACGAGGAGGATCATAGTGACCGACTCCCCTTCCCGGGTCGCCATCGTCACCGGAGCCGGCCGGGGCATCGGTTCGGCCATCGCCACGCGGCTGGCTTCGGACGGGTTCGCCGTCGCCCTGGCCGACCTCGACGAAACCGCTGTCAAGACCGCCGCCGAGGCGATCACCGCTGACGGCGGCCGAGCACTCGGCGTGGGCGTCGACGTCGGTGACTCCGACTCGGTGGACGCAGCCGTCGCCACGGTGGCCGAGGAGCTGGGCGCGCCGACCGTACTCGTGAACAACGCGGGTATCACCCGGGACAACCTGCTGTTCAAGATGACCGATTCCGATTGGGACTCGGTGATGAACGTGCACCTGCGGGGCTCCTTCCTCATGAGTCGCGCCGCGCAGAAGCACATGACTCAGCAGAACTGGGGACGCATCGTCAATCTGTCCAGTACCTCGGCCCTGGGCAACCGGGGACAGGCCAACTACGCCACCGCCAAGGCAGGTCTGCAGGGCTTCACCAAGACGCTGGCCATCGAACTCGGCAAGTTCGGCGTCACCGTCAACGCGATCGCGCCCGGTTTCATCGAGACCGACATGACCGCGGCCACGGCCGAACGTCTCGGGGTGCCGTTCGAGAAGTTCAAGGAGGCCGCCGCCGCCGAGATCCCGGTGCGCAGGGTGGGCAAGCCCTCCGACATCGCCAACGTGGTGTCGTTCTTGGTCAGCGACGAAGCGTCGTTCGTGTCCGGCCAGGTCATCTACGTCGCGGGCGGTCCGAAGGCATGAGCACCACACGCGTCTTCCCGGACCTCGACGCCTTCGCCGCCGCCGTGGGCGAGTCCCTCGGCACCGGCGAGTGGCACACGGTCACACAGGACCAGATCAACCTCTTCGCCGACGCCACGGGCGATCACCAGTGGATCCACGTGGACACGGAGAAGGCGGCCGAAGGACCGTTCGGCGCGCCCATCGCCCACGGCTATCTCACGCTGTCGCTGATCCCGAAGTTGGGCGCGGAGATCTACCGCGTCGAGGGTCTGCGCATGGGCATCAACTACGGCCTCAACAAGGTGCGGTTCCCGCAGCCGGTGACCGTCGGCTCCCGTATCAGGGCCACCGCCGATCTCGCCTCCGTCACCGACACGGCTCAGGGCAAACAAGCCGTAGTGCGGTGGACCATCGAGATCGAGGGCGCGGACAAACCCGCCTGTGTCGCCGAGGTCGTCGTGTTGATGGTGCCCTAGGAACGAATCTGGTGGGCGCGACTCGCCACCGCCCGGGAGCCGCGGCTGACAGCCCCATACCGACCGGTCGGTACCGGGTCGCGTCCCACCGTGACGAGGAGGTCACATGAGTGAGGAGAACCCTCCGGGACTCGACCTGGACCGGCTGCGCGCCCACCTCGACCGGCAGCGCCCGGACCTGGTCACCGGACCGTTGCGTGCCCGGGTGATCGAAGGAGGCCGGTCGAACCTCACCTACGTCGTCGACGACAGCACCCACCGCTGGGTGGTCCGCCGCCCGCCGTTGGGCCACGTGCTGCCCACCGCGCACGACATGCGCCGCGAGCACACTGTCATCAGCGCCCTCGCGGCCACCCCGGTCCCCGTGCCACCCACCGTGTTGCTGTGCGAGGACACCTCGGTGCTCGGAGCGCCCTTCTACGTGATGGACCATGTCGAGGGCACCCCCTACCGGCACCGCGACCAGCTCGTTCCGTTGGGCCCCGAACGAACGCGGCACATCGCCGAGGCGATGATCGACACTCTGGCCGAGTTGCACGCCGTCGACTACGTCTCGGTGGGCCTGGCCGACTTCGGCAGGCCCGAGGGCTTCTTGGAACGGCAACTGCGGCGATGGGGCAAGCAACTCGATGCCTCCCGCAGCCGCGACATCCCGGGAATCGACGCCCTGCGCGAACGACTGTCGGCTCGGCTGCCGTCGTCGCCGGAACCGACGATCGTGCACGGTGACTACCGGCTCGACAACCTCCTCGTCGCCGACGACGACACCATCACCGCCGTACTGGACTGGGAGATGTCCACACTCGGCGACCCGCTCACCGACATCGCCCTGCTGATCGCCTACACCGAGGGCGAAGCGCTGGGCGACGAGGTCAGCAGCGTCGCCACCGCACCGGGCTTCCCACCCGTCGACGACCTCATCGCGCGCTACACGAGAACGTCGGGACGGGACACCTCGGCGCTGAACTGGTATCTCGGCTTCGCGTTCTTCAAGCTCGCCGTGATCTTGGAGGGCATCTACTACCGATTCAGTCAGGGAAAGACGGTCGGCGAAGGTTTCGACCGCATCGGAGCGAGTGTCGCGCCACTGGTGGCGCGTGGAAACGCCACTCTCAAGGAGGTCTGATGGACTTCGCGTACGACGCCACCACCGAGCGGTACCGCGAGAAGCTGCTCGAGTTCATGGACGAGCACGTGTACCCCGCCGAACCCGTACTCGCCGAACAGACGCGGACCGCCGCCGACCCATGGGCGCCTCCGCCGATTATCGAGGAGCTCAAGACCGAAGCCCGCGAGCGCGGTCTGTGGAACCTCTTCCTGCCCGGCGAACACGGCGCGGGCCTGACGAACCTCCAGTACGCGCCCTTGGCCGAGATCACCGGGCGCAGTCCACACCTCGCCCCGATCGCCACCAACTGCGCTGCACCCGACACCGGCAACATGGAACTGCTGGCGCAGTTCGGCTCGCCGCAGCAGCGTCGGCAGTGGCTGCGGCCGCTGCTGGACGGCGAGATCCGCTCGGCCTTCGCCATGACGGAGCCCGACGTCGCCTCCTCCGACGCACGCAACATCGGGACCCGTATCGAACGGGACGGCGACGAGTACGTGATCACCGGCCACAAGTGGTTCATCTCCGGCGCGATGAACCCGCGTTGCCGGATCTTCATCGTCATGGGAAAGACCGATCCGGACGCCGAACCGCATCGGCAGCAGAGCATGGTGCTCGTGCCCCGGGACACCCCCGGCGTGCACGTGAAACGGGCGATGACCGTGTTCGGCTACGGGGACGAGGAATCCAGCGGACACGCCGAGATCGTCTTCGACCGTGTGCGCGTGCCCGTCGACAACATCATCGGCGGTGAGGGGGACGGGTTCGCCATCGCGCAGGCGAGGCTCGGGCCCGGCCGCATCCACCACTGTATGCGCGCCATCGGCATGGCCGAGCGTGCCATCGAGCTGATGTGTCGCCGCGCGGTCGCGCGAGTCGCGTTCGGCAAACCGCTGGCCGAACAGGGCGTGGTCCAGGACTGGATCGCCGAATCGCGGGTGCGGGTGGAACAGTTGCGGCAACTGGTGTTGAAGACCGCGTGGCTCATGGACACGGTCGGCAACAAGGGTGCCCACACCGAGATCCAGGCCATCAAGATCGCCACGCCCCGGACCGTGGAGTGGATTCTCGACAAGGCCATCCAGCTACACGGTGCGGGCGGGGTGAGCCAGGACTTCCCGCTCGCCTCGCTGTGGGCCGCGGTGCGCACCCTGCGGCTCGCTGACGGACCCGACGAAGTGCACAAACGTTCCCTGGCCAGGCGAGAGCTGAAGAGGTACCGGTGATGGCGACGGACACGGACGACACGGACCCCCGCACGGAAGCCGAGGAACTACGCCGCCGCGTGGCCGAATTCCTCGCCGAACACGACCCTGTCACCACCGAGCGCCTGGAGTTCCTCCGCGCTCGCTTCGACGCGGGCCTGGCGTGGGTGCACTTCCCAACCGGACTCGGAGGGCTGGGGTTGGCGCGGGAACTGCAATCGGTGGTGGAGGCCGAGTTCGCCGCGGTGAACGCGCCGGACAACGACCCCCGACGTAACGGCATCGGACTCGGTATGGCGGCACCCACGATCCTCGCCGTCGGCACCGAGGAACAGAAACGACGCTTCCTCCGTCCGTTATGGACCGGCGAGGAGGTGTGGTGCCAGCTGTTCAGTGAACCGGGAGCCGGATCGGACCTGGCGGCACTGGCCACCCGTGCCGTGCGGGACGACGACGGCGACTGGATCGTCACCGGACAGAAGGTGTGGACGTCCTCCGCGCACAACGCACGGTGGGCGATTCTGTTGGCCCGCACCGATCCGGACGTGCCCAAGCACCGGGGCATCACCTACTTCGTGTGCGATATGACCGACCCCGGGGTGGAGGTCCGGCCGCTGCGGCAACTCACCGGAGAAGCCGAGTTCAACGAGGTGTTCCTCACCGACGTGCGCATTCCCGACGCACACCGGCTCGGTCCGGTCGGTGACGGCTGGAGGGTCGCGCAGACGACCCTGATGAACGAACGGGTGGCCATCGGCGGCAACGCCGCTTCTAGGGAGAGCGGGATGCTGGGCAAGGTGGTGAACACCTGGCGTCGACGCCCCGAGCTACGCACCCCGGAACTGCACGAACGACTCCTGCGGCTGTGGGTCGAGCAGGAGGCGTTCCGGCTCACGGGAATGCGACTGCGCCAGCAACTCGCCGTCGGTGAACCGGGGCCCGAGGGCTCGGGCATGAAACTCGCCTTCGCCCGCTTGGCCCAGGAGCTGTCGGGGCTCGAACTCGAACTGCTGGGAGAGGAAGGGCTGCGCTACGACGACTGGTCGCTGCGGCGGCCCGAACTGGTCGACTTCGTCGGGCGTGAGGCGGGCTATCGCTATCTGCGGGCCAAGGGCAACTCCATCGAGGGCGGCACGTCCGAAGTGCTGCGCAACATCATCGCCGAACGCGTCCTCGGACTTCCCACCGAGCCGAGGACGGACAAGGACGTCGCGTGGAAGGACCTGCCCCGGTGAAGACTCCCGACCTGCTGTACTCCGATGTGGAGACCGATCTCCGCGCGACGTTGCGGAACGTACTCTCCGAACACTGCGAACCGTCGGCGCTCGTGGCCCGGGTCGACGGCGACGAACCCTATGACACGGCGTTGTGGCGCACCCTGTCGGCCGAGCTGGGACTGGCGGGACTGCCGGTACCGGAGCAGCTCGGCGGTCAGGGTGTGTCGACGAGGGAGACCGCTCTCGTATTGGAGGAGCTGGGCCGCAGCGTGGCTCCCGTGCCGTTCCTCGGTAGCGCTGTGCTGGCGACCTCGGTACTCCTGCGGGCCGACACCGAAGTCGAAAACGTGGCCGCGCTACTGCGACGACTGGCGACGGGCGAGACGACGGGTGCGCTCGCCGTTGCCCTGTCCACCGCGCCAGAAGCGGCGTTCCCCACGGCGGTGCGTGCCACGTCCGGCTCCGACGGTCCCGTGCTCACCGGGACGGTCACCACGGTCGCCGATGCCTCGACGGCCGATGTACTCGTGGTGCCCGCCGTCGGACCCGACGGTCAGGGTTTGTACGAAGTGGATGCCGGCCACTCCGGAGTGGATGTCACCGAGGTGGTGTCGTTCGATCTCACCAGGCGGGTCGGCGACGTGACGATGCGGCAGGCGTCGGCGCGGGAACTGGTCACGGGGCGAGAAGCCGTCACCGCGCTGCGACAAGGACTGGTGACGGCGGCGGGCCTGCTCGCCTCCGAACAGCTGGGCGTGGCGCAGTGGTGCCTCGACACCACGGTGGCGTATGTGCGGGAACGACACCAGTTCGGCAGGCCCGTGGGTTCGTTCCAAGCGGTCAAGCATCGCCTCGCCGACGTGTGGCTCGAACTGGTGGCGGCCCGCGCCGCCGCACGCTACGCCGCCGACGTGCTCGCCGGGACCGACCCGTTCGGTGACGACTCGGACGTCGAGGTGGCGGTGGCCGTGGCGCAGTCCTACTGCGCGACCGTGGCCGTGCACGCCGCCGAAGAGGCGATTCAACTGCACGGCGGCATCGGTATGACCTGGGAACACCCCGCGCACCTGTATCTCAAGCGAGCCAAGGCCGACCAACTCGCACTCGGCACACCGGGGCGGCACCGCGCCCGTCTCGCCGAGGTAGTGGACCTTCCGGCGTCCTGAGGCCGGGCTCAGCTCAGCTCGAGCGAGTCGAGCAGCAGGTCGGCGAAATGATCGCCGACCTGCTGCGCCGACAGCTCCCCGCTGGACTGGTACCAGTAGGCGAGATGGTGCACCGCGCCGAAGAAGAAGTCGACGATGATATCGGCGGGTTTGTCCGAACGGAACAGCCCGGCGCGCTGTCCTTCCTCGATCAGTCCTCGGAACCGTTCGTGGTAGCGACGTCGTTCCGCGCGCACCGCCTTGCGCATCGCCGGGTCCAGCCGGTGCAGGGACTGGAAGAAGATCGTGGCGTCGTCGAGGTTGGCGATCGTGCTGACCACGACGTCCGAGGCGATGGAGTGAAGTCGCTTCGTCACCGGTTCGTCACCGCTGGCGAACGCCTCCAGCCGCCGTGTCTGCTCCCGCAACACCCGCGCGTAGACCTCGTAGAGCAGGTCGTCCTTGGAGCGGAAGTAGTGGTACATGGCGCCTTTGGTGACGCCCGCGGCCTCGACGATCTGACTCACCGACGTGCGATCGAAACCGTGTTCGGCGAACAATCGCGTCGCAGCCGACAGCAACCTCCGTTGCACGGCGGACCGGCCTTCGGGAACACTCACCGTTGGGAGCATACCGATCGGCCGATCCTTCCCCGGTTCGTCACCTCGTCGCCGGCGACTCGTCGTCACCGTCCCGTACGGCGTCGCTATTCCGACGTGTCCTCGAGTTTGCGTTGCAGCTTGTTCATGCCGGCCAGCCAACGCTCGGTTCGGGTGGCCCGGTTCGCGTAGTACTCGGCGACCTCGGGGTGCGGCAGGATGAGGAACCGCCCGTCACGCAGACCCTCCATGGTGACATCGGCGACCTGCTCGGGTTCGATGGCGCCGGGCCCCAGCAGGACCGTGCCCACCGAGCCCGAGTTGGCGAGCATGTCCGTACGCACCCCCTGAGGACAGAGGGCCTGCACCCGGATACCGCGGTGCCGGTAGGTCACCGAAAGCCACTCGGCGAATCCGAGGGCGGCGTGCTTGGTCACCGAGTACGGTGCCGAGCCGAGGTTCGTCAGCAGCCCGGCCGCGGACACGGTGGCCAGGAAGTGTCCACTCCCCCGCTCCAGCCACCGGGGCAACAACTCACGTGCCGCGCGGACGTGGGCCATGACGTTGACGTCCCAGACCCGCGACCACACCTTCTCGGAGGCGTCCGGCCCGCCGGGCACGGCGATGCCCGCGTTGGCGCAGAACAGGTCGATCTCCCCGAGGGCGTCGCGAGCCGCTCCCACCAGCGCGCCCACCCCTTCGACCGACGCCGCGTCCCCGGCCACGGCCACGCCGCCCACCCGTTCCGCCACGGCCGACGCGGCGGCACCGTCGAGGTCGGCGACGACCACCCGGGCGCCTTCGGCGGCGAACCGCGCGGCCAATGCCGCTCCGATGCCGTTACCTCCACCCGTGACGACGACACCGGCCCCGTCGAGGTCGAGTGTCACAGTCCACCGCCGAGCGTGACACCACCGTCGACGACAAGTGTCTGCCCTGTCATCCACGCGGACTGGTCCGACAGCAGGAACGTCACGGCTCCCGCTACGTCGGAGGGGACACCGAGCCGCTTCATCGGGTAACCGGCGGCCACCTCTTCCTCACGGTCGGCGTACAACGCTGTGGCGAAGGCGGTCTTCACCACGGCGGGAGCCACGGCGTTCACCCGGATCGCCGGAGCCAGCTCCTGGGCGAGCTCGGTGGTCAGTCGCAGGAGCGCCGCCTTGCTGACGCCATACATGCCGATGTTGGGCGAGGTTCGCAACCCGGCGATCGAGGAGACGTTGACGATCGCGCCACCGTGCTCGCCCATCCACGCGTCGCGTACCTTCCGCGTCCACGCCAGCGGCGCGAGGACGTTGACGTTGAAGATCTTGGCGGCAGCCTCGGTCTCCACGTCGAGGATCGATCCGTAGACCGGGTTGATCCCCGTGTTGTTCACGAGGAAGTCGATGCGGCCGAAGGTCTCCAACGTGCGCCGCACCACCTCGTCCCGGTGGTCCGCGTCGTCGGCCTTACCAGGTACGCCGAGCGCCACCGAGTCACCGCCCAGCCGCTCGACGGCTTCGGCCAACGGATCGGGCTTCCGGGCGGTGATGACCACTTTCGCGCCGGAGTCGACGAGTGTCTGGGCCACCCCGAAGCCGATCCCCCGGCTGGCTCCTGTCACAATGGCGACCCGGTCCTTCAGTGATTCCACGGCCGTTCTCCAATCCACGCTAAGCACTCGCTTACAATTTGGGCATGTCGATGTCGCTGTCGGCCGACTTGTGGCCGGATGTTCAACCAGACGCGGCGCGGCGGCTCATGCTCGCCGGTGTCGAGTCCTTCGCCCAGCGCGGCTACCACGCCACCACCACCCGCGACATCGCGTCCAATGCCGGCATGAGTCCGGCCGCGTTGTATGTGCACTTCCCTTCCAAGGCGGCGTTGCTGTTCGAGATCAGCCGCAGTGGCCACGAACAGGCACTCAACCTCGTGATGAGCGCCGCCGAACAGGCCGACACTCCGGTGGGGGCCATGCGGGAGATCGTGGAACGGTTCGTCGCCTGGCACGCACGACGCCACACGATCGCGCGCGTGGTGCAGTACGAACTCGGTGCGCTGCCGGAGAAGGAGTACCGCGTCGTCATCGAGTTGCGCCGAGAGATCGAGCGCATCGTGCACGATCTCGTGGTGGCCGGCGCCGAAGCGGGTGACTTCACGGTGTCGGACCCGAAGACGGCCGCTCGTGCGGTGCTCTCGCTCGGGGTGGACGTCGCCCGCTGGTACACCGAGCAGTCGCGTAAATCGCCCACCACGCTGGGCCGGGAGTACGGCGAGCTCGCGCTGCGCATGTTGGGAGCCGACCCGGACCGGTCGCCGGACCGATCGAGCTGACCGCGGCGCACACGCACCTCCCACCTACCGGCACGTCACGGGCACACCCCGTCGGACACGCAACATACTAAGCGGTCGCTCAGCATTGGCGCTACCCCTTCCGTGGACTTCCGGACAGGAGAGCGTTCAGACCCGGACGACTTCCACCCCGCTGCGGCGGAACTCCTTCACCACCCCGCGGTCGGCATTGGTGTCCGTGATCAGCGTGTCCACCGCCTCGATCCCGCAGATCGTCGCGAACGCCGTCCTACCGAGCTTGGCCGAGTCGGCGACCACCACCACCCGGTTGGCGCGGGTGACGAACACACCGTTCACCGCCGCCTCCCCCTCGTGATGCGCGGCGGCACCCCGCTCGACATCGATCGCGTCGACACCGAGGAACAGCACGTCCAGCGTGATCTGTTCCAGAATGGGAGCCGCCAACGGCCCGGTGAGCTCATAGCTCAACGCGCGAGCCACGCCTCCGGTCACCACCACCCGCAGGTGGGGGCGCACGGTGAGCTCATTGGCGATATTGACGGCATTGGTGACCACGACGACCTCATCCCCCGGCGTGTGGCTGCGAAGCTCGGGACGCACCGCGATCTCCCTGGCCACCTCGGTGGTCGTCGTTCCACCGTTGAGCCCGACCACCTGACCCGGGTCCACTATCGACGCTGCCTCGCGCGCGATGCGCGTCTTCTCCTCGGGGTAGCGCGCCGTTTTATAACGCAGAGGGAGATCCGAGGAACCGGGGGCCGTCGTGGCGCCTCCGCGGGTACGAGTGATGAGCTGCTGCTCGGCGAGCTCGTCGAGATCGCGCCGCACCGTCGCCGCCGACACACCGAGCTCGCGCACGAGGTCGTCGATGTGGACACTCTCCCTCTCGATGACGAGTTCGAGCAGTCCCGCTAACCTCTCGTGGCGGTTCATCGCCTCTCTCTTTCACTGTCGTGCCAGGGCAAGGCTTCCTCGGTATGCCGCCGAATACCGCGTCGGACGGTCGGGCCGAGTGCTATCGTCCTCATCGTACTGGCCTCGTGACGGAAACTGATTCAAACTCCGCCGAAACGAACGGTATCTATCACCGCAGCGGGAAGCGAGCCCCCATGATCCTCACGATCACGCCCAATCCTGCCCTCGATGTCACCTACCACCTCCCACACGCACGGTGGGGCGATGTCAACCGAGTCCAGCAGGTCTCCGAGACCGCGGGCGGCAAAGGTGTCAACGTCGCACGCGTGCTGCATCAACTCGGAGAGGCGGTGACGTGTACGGGATTCCTCGGCGGTGACACCGGCGACCGCCTGCGCCACCTGCTCGGCGGCGTCGACCAACGCTGGGTGTCGGTCGAGAGTCCGACCCGTCGCACCACCGCCATCGTCACCGAGTCCGATACGACCCTGTTCAACGAACCCGGCGCTCCCGTCGACGACGCGGCATGGCGGCGACTGAACGCCGTCGTGGCCGATCTCGCCGGTGAAGGCGACGTGGTGGTGGTGTCCGGCTCGATGCCGCCCGGGACCTCCGAAAGCGCCCTGCACACGCTCGTCGACAGCACCGTGGCACGGGGCACGTGGGTCGTGGTCGACACCTCGGGGCCGCTCCTGCGGGTCGCGGCCCGAGCGCGTGCGACGCTGATCAAACCCAATCACGACGAGTTGCGTGCCGCGACCGGCGAGGAGGATGCGCTCGCCGGAGCACGAACATTGCTCGGCGACGGCGCACGCGGTGTCGTCGTCTCGCTCGGCGAGGACGGAATGCTCGCGGTCGCCGGTGATCCCGACCGTCCGCGGACCTGGCGGGTACGTCCGTCGTCGGTGGTGCACGGCAATCCCACCGGCGCGGGAGACGCCGCGGTGGCGGCACTGGCGCGCGCGTTGCACGGCACGAACGCTCCTTTGTCAGCGGTGTTCGCCGACTATCTCGCCGACGCCGTCGCCCTGTCCGCGTCCGCCGTCACCCGACCCGTGGCGGGTGAGGTCGATCTCGACTTCTACCACCGGTCCCGAGCCACCGTGTCCGTGACCACATCGGACCGACACTGAAATTTCCCCACTGGACGACCGGTTGGACCGTAGCGCGGTAGCGACTGCTCCATTCGTCGCACACGGGATTCGGGCACCCGGACGCCGGGTCGTTGATCCCCGCGCACAAAGCATGCCTCTGCCTACTTCTTGATTGATTTTGATTGAAACTCCTGTGTTTCGATCAACTCTTGACATCTTGTTGGCGCCGCGGCAAAGATTGCCGCCACCACGGGCCAGACGGCATCCGCGGCGCCCATGCCCGGCTTCACCGGGATTCGCCGATGCCGGCCACATCGACTGTCAACGAGGAGAGGTCATGGTGGAGGTCAGGCCGAGCCGAAGGACGTTCCTGCAGAGCATGGGGCTGGCAGCGGGAGCCGTCGCCGTGAGTGGCGCCGTGCCCGCGAACGCGGTGACGAGCACCGCCGAGGCTCCGCAACGAGCCCGTGGGCAACGCTCGATGATCGGTGTTCCGTTCGACCGCTACGACGAGGTCCGCATCGGCCTGATCGGGCTCGGCAACCGGGGCATGGGAATGCTGTCCGGTTGGACCGCCATTCCGGGCGCGGTCGTCACCGCCGTGTGCGACACCGTTCCCGAACACGCACACCGTGCGGCCGATGCCGTGAAAGCCGAGACCGGCCGGCGACCGACCGTCCACACCGGAAGCGACAAGGCGTACGAGGCACTCTGCGCATCCGACGAGGTCGACTTCGTCTACGTCGCCACCCCGTGGGAGTGGCACTTCCGGCAGGGCATGGCCGCGTTGAGAAACGGCAAGCACGTCGGAATCGAGTTGCCCATCGCCACGGAACTCAAGCAGCTGTGGGGTCTTGTGGACGCAAGCGAACGAGCTCGGCGCCACTGCTTCCTGATGGAGAACTGCTCTTACGGACGCAACGAGCTGGCCATCCTGCGCATGGCCCACGACGGCCTGTTCGGTGAACTCACCAACGGGCACGGCGGCTACCTGCACGATCTGCGCGACCTGCTATTCAACGGCCACTACACGCCGGAGGACTGGCGGCGAGCGTGGCACACCAAGATCGACGCGAGCTTCTACGCCATGCACGGCCTCGCGCCGATCGCGGCCTGCATGGACATCAACCGTGGCGACCGGTTCACCTACCTGACGGCGACCAGCTCGGCCGCACTGGGACTGGCCGACTACCGCGAGCGGTTCATGCCCAAGGACCACCCGTCGTGGAGCGACACCTACGTCAAGGGTGACCGCACCACGAGCATGCTCATGACCGCCAAGGGCCGGATGGTGCGCGCCGAGCACGACGTCAGCTCACCGCGTCCGTACAGCAGGATCAACAGCATCGCCGGTACCCGCGGCATCTTCGAGGACGACCCCACCCGCATCTACCTCGAACCCGACCACAACGATCACCAGTGGGCGGACGCCCAGCCGTACCTCGACCGTTACGACCACTGGCTGTGGCGCAAGGTCGGTGACGACGCGGAGAACAACGGCGGCCACGGCGGCATGGACTACATCCTCCAGTGGCGGATCGTCCAGCAGATGCGAGCGGGACTCGTGCCCGACATCGACGTGTACGACTCGGCGACGTGGTGCGCGTCGGTGCCTCTGTCCGGAGAGTCGATCCGTAAGGGCAGTCGCCCCGTGGCGGTCCCGGACTTCACGCGAGGCCGTTGGAAGGAACCACGCCCGGGCCTGGACTCCGAGGAGACCGACATGCCCCCGGTCAGGAACCGCCGATGAGAAACGGGCGGGACTCCGCCACTGCTTCCGAACCGACCGCACACATCCGACTTCTGCTCTCGACCATGAAGGAGAACCGGCCGTGACAAGACGATTGCGGGCCACTGCCCTGGTCGCGGCGACCGCGATGGCACTCACTGCCTGTTCGGGCGACGACTCGGCAGACGATGGCAGCGTCGAACTGACGATGCTCGCCGCCTCCTATTCGGACAACACGAAGAGGCTGTGGGAGGAGGTGATCACGAAGTTCGAGGACGCCAACCCGGGTGTGACCGTCAACCTGGAGATCCAGTCGTGGGAGAACATCAACGACGTCATCCGCACGCGGGTGCAGACGAACGAGGCTCCCGACATCTTGAGCATCGACGCCTTCGCCGGTTACGTGGAGGACGACCTGCTGTACTCGGCCGACGAGCTGGTGTCGCAGGAGACGATCGACGACTTCCAGGACGCCTTCCGGGAGAACGCCTCCGTCGACGGCAAGCAGTACGGATTCCCCCTGTTCGCCTCGGCGAGGGCTCTGTTCGTCAACGACGACCTACTGGAACAGGCCGGTGTCGAACAGCCGCCGACGACCTGGGACGAACTGTACGACGCGGCGAAGGCCGTCACCGACTCCACCGACGCCTACGGCTACGGCCTGCCCCTCGGGTCGGAGGAGTCACAGGCCGAAGCGGGTATCTGGTTCCTCGGCGCCGGGGGCGGCTACGGCACCCCGGACGAGATCACCGTGGACACTCCTCAGAACCTGGAGGCGGCGCAATTCATGAAACGCCTCTATGACGACGGCCTGACCCAGCCGGACGCCGGTGCCACCCAGCGCACTCCCATGCTGGACCAGTTCATCCAGGGCAGGTTCGGCATGGCGATGGGTCTTCCGCCGATCGTGGGCATGATCGAGGAGAAGAACCCCGACCTGAACTACTCCATCGTGGACATTCCCACGAAGGACGACGAGAAGGTGACGCTGGGCGTGGCCGACCACCTCATGGCCTTCCGCAACGACGAGGACAAGGCCGAAGAGATCGGCGCGTTCTTCGACTTCTTCTACCAGCCGGAGAACTACCTGTCGTTCGTGGAGACCGAAGGATTCCTGCCCGTCACCAAGTCCGGCGCGGAGGAATCAACGAACGAGGCCATGGAGCCGTTCCTCGAGTTGCTGCCCCACGCGCAGTTCTACCCGTCGACCAACCCCTCATGGGCGACCGCCCAGGCGGCCATGCAATCCCAGATCGGGTTGATCACGGCGGGGAACGACCCGAAACAGGTGTTGGCCGCCATCCAGGCCGAGGTCGACAACGCCTGAGGGCATCCGGGCGCCGGGTGATCCGTCATGGGACCACCCGGCGCCTTCGGGAAGGGAACGTCGATGTCACCAGTCACCACCGGCGGCCGCCGAACGAGCAGAGCCCGGGACCTGTTGCGGGCTCTGCCGTGGATCGGGCCGAGTCTGCTACTCATCGTCGGAGTCGTCTTCTACCCGGCCGTCCTGATGATCGTCAATTCCACGCGGGAGATCTCGCAGACCGGCGTGGACCGCGGCAGCGCGGGGCTCGACAACTACACGGCCCTGTTCGACATGCCCGCCCTCCCCGGGGTGCTGCTGCGCACCGTGCTGTGGGTGTCGGTCGTGGTCGTCGTGACGATCGTGCTCTCGCTGGCGCTGGCGAACCTGCTCAACAAGGCGTTCCCGGGCCGGCAGTTCGTACGTCTCGCCGTGATCGTGCCGTGGGCGGCGTCGGTGGTGATGACGACCACCGTCATCTACTACGGGCTGGAACCGGGCTACGGCATCGTTCAGCAGTTCCTGTACGACATCGGTCTCATCGACTCGCCGGACTTCGGCTTCACCAAGTCGATGCCCTCGGCGTTCCTCGTGGCCATCGGGATCGCCATCTTCGTCTCGTTGCCCTTCACCACCTACACGCTCCTGGCGGGCATGCAGTCGGTCAGTCCCGAGCTGCTGGAGGCGGCCCGGATCGACGGCGCCTCCCCACGCGTGACCTACTTCAAGATCGTGCTGCCGCACCTGCGACCGGCGCTCGCGGTAGCCACGATCATCAACATCATCAACGTCTACAACAACTTCCCCATCCTCAGTGTCGTCACCGGAGCGCTGCCGGGATACGACGCCGACACCACGACCACGCTGATGTTCAAAGTGCTCCAGGACATGCGTGACTCGGGCATGGCCTCGGCACTCGCCGTACTCAACCTGATCATCGTCATCGTGGTGATCGCGGTGTACATCCGGATCGTGAAACCCCTGAAGGCGGTCGACGAATGAGCGCTACTGCCGACACCACCGCCTCGGCCACACAGCCGGCCGCTCCCACACCGTCGGGTTCTCCACGGCGCCGGTCCCGCCGCGCTCAGGAGGCACCGGGTGCCCGAGGATCGATACCCCTGCGCATGATCGCGGGCGCGGTCGTGGCGATCGTCTTCCTGCTGCCCTACCTCGTGATGCTCGTGGGCTCGTTCAAGTCACGCCCGGAGATCCTGCGCGTGCCACCCACGTACCTGCCGGAGGAATGGCTACCGGAGAACTACGTCTCCATGTGGTCGACCCCGGAGACGCCGCTTCCGAACAACCTCACGTCCACCCTGGTCATCGCGGGCTGCGCCACACTGCTGACCCTGGCCGTGGCCACCCCCGCCGCGTACTACACGGCGCGGTTCCGCTTCCCGGGACGTCTGGCGTTCCTGTTCTGCGTGTTGGTGACGCAGATGCTCCAACCGGCCGTGCTGGTGGCCGGTCTGTTCCGGCAGATGCTGTCGTGGGGTATCCAGGACACCTGGCTCGCCATGATCCTCATCAACACGGCGTTCAACATGTCGTTCGCCACCTGGATCATGCATTCGTTCTTCGCGTCGGTCCCCAAGGAACTCGACGAGGCGGCGCAGCTCGACGGTGCGGGGCGATGGACCGTGTTCTTCCGCGTCACCTTGCCGTTGGTGTGGCCGGGGATCGTCACGGCGGTCATCTTCACGTTCGTGGCGGCGTGGAACGAGTTCGCGGCCTCGTTGGTGATCCTGACCTCGGCGGAGAACCAACCGCTGTCGGTGGCGCTGACGAAGTTCGTGGGCCAGTACGACTCGGCCTGGCAATACGTGTTCGGCGTCTCCATCGTGGCGATCGTGCCGGTGGTCGTCCTGTTCGCGTTCATCGAGAAACGACTCGTCGCCGGTCTGACGGCGGGAAGTGTCAAGTAGGTGCCCGTGTCCCAGACGATCAACGATCCGCCCCCGCAGCCCGCCGTCGTGGCCCTCGACGTGGGCGGGACCTTCGTCAAATGGCTCGTCGCCGACCACACCGGAGTACTCCACCACGGCATGGCCCCCACTCGTGCCGCGGACGGGCCCGAACGTTCGTTCGGCGTAGTGCTGGACACAGTGGACTCCGCACTGGCCACGCTGCCCTCGACGCACGTGCCGGTGGGGATCGGTCTGGCCGTGCCCGGCACGGTCGACGAACGCCGCGGGGTGTGCGTGTACTCGGAGAACCTGGGCTGGCGGGAACTGCCCGTGGTCGAACGGGTCTTCGAACACACCGGCCTGCCCGTGGGCTTCGGCCACGACGTGCGCGCAGGCGCGACAGCGGAGTGGCGGCTCGGCGCGGGCCGCGGCATCACCGACCAGATGTACGTGTCGGTGGGCACGGGACTGGCCGCGGCTCTGCTGCTCGACGACCGAATGGTGGTCTCGGGCGGCTATGCCGGAGAGATCGGCCACGGCGGCTCGATCGAAGGCGAACCCTGCGCCTGTGGTGGGCGCGGCTGCGCGGAGACTGTCGCCTCAGCCGCCGCGATCGCCCGCCGCTACGCGGCGCTGACGGGAACTCCCGTCGACGGTGCCCGGGACGTGCTCGCCCGCGCCCGGGAAGGCGATTCGACGGCCCGCCGAGTGTGGGACGACGCCGTCGAGGTGCTGGGCTCCGTCATGGCCGACCTGGTCCGGGTGACCGGCGTGGCTCGGATCGTCGTCGGTGGCGGCCTGGTCCACGCGGGAGAAACACTGCTCGCGCCACTGCGAGACCGAGTGCGTGAACGGCTCACCGTGCACCCCGCTCCCCACATCCTGCCCGCCGTACTCGGCGGAGCGGCCGGCTCCTGGGGTGCCGCGCTGCTCGGCTGGCAGGCCGCCGACATCGATCTCGATCCGGTTCTCGCCGCATACACGGTTGCGGCGAGAACTCGCGACAGCACCGACGAAACCGAACGACCCGGCACACCGCGTCCGACCGAAGGCATGTTCGACAAGGAGCGAAAGTAATTGACCACTCCCCTCGTCTCCATCGAGATCGCCAGCCAGCCCGACACCTGGAGGCAGGCCGCCGCACTGGCCGCCTCCTCCCCCCTTCCCCGCCGCGGTCAACGCGTGGCCGTCGTCGGGTGCGGCACGAGCTGGTTCATCGCCCAGGCCTACGCCGCTCGTCGGGAAGGTCTCGGCCACGGCGTCACCGACGCCTTCGCCGCCAGCGAGTTCCCCACCGGCCGGGACTACGACCTCGTCGTGGCGATCTCCCGTTCCGGCACGACGAGCGAGGTGCTCGAACTGCTGAAGGAACTGCGGGGGAAGGTGCCGACTCTCGCCGTCATCGGCGATCCCGACTCCCCCGGACGCGACGCCGCGGACGAAGTCGTGACGCTGCCCTTCGCCGACGAACAGTCGGTGGTGCAGACCCGGTTCGCCACCTCGACGTTGTCGCTGCTGCGGGCAGGTCTGGGTGAGGACATCGAGGCCCTGGCCTCGGCCGCGGAAGACGTGGCGCGCTGGTCGGTCCCGCCCGCACTGCTGGAGCGCGCCCAGATCACGTTCCTCGGCCGGGGCTGGAGTGTCGGACTCGCACACGAGGCGGCCCTCAAGTGTCGCGAGGCGGCGCTGGCGTGGACGGAGTCGTACCCGGCCATGGACTACCGGCACGGTCCCAAGGCGATCTCCGACGAGAACTCCGCCGTGGTGTTCCTCGGATCCCGCCCCGACGGGCTCGTCGAGGAAGTGGAGGCCACGGGGGCGTTGGCGCTGTGGTTCGACGAGGACCCCCAGCTGACGCTGGTGCGCTGCCAACTGTTCGCGGTGGCGTACTCGCTGTCGAAGGGACTCGATCCCGACCGTCCCCGTCACCTGACCCGGTCGATCGTCCTGTCAGGAGAGTGAGCGAGCCATGCCTTTGGTGACTCCGCACGACGCTCTCCACCGTGCGCGCGGCGAGCGTCGCGGTGTGGCCGCGTTCAACGTCATCCAGCTCGAACACGCCGAGGCGTATGCGGCGGCGGCGGAGGAGACCGGCTGCACGATCGTGCTGCAGATCAGTCAGAACGCCATGCGTTACCACGGTGCGCTGGCACCGCTGGCGAAGGCGGTGACCGCCGTCGCCGAGGCGTCGTCGGCACCGCTGGTGCTGCACCTCGACCACGCCGACGACCGCGACCTCGTTCGCGAGGCCCTGGACCTGGGGTTCACGTCGGTGATGTTCGACGCCTCCGCGCTGCCCTACGACGTCAATGTCACGAGCACGGCCGAGGTCGTGGCCGAGGCACATGCCGTGGGCGCGGCCGTGGAGGCGGAGCTGGGCGAGGTCGGCGGTAAGGACGGCGTGCACGCACCCGGGGTGCGCACCGATCCGAAGGAAGCGGCCGTGTTCGTGCGCGACACCGGTGTCGACTCGCTGGCGGTGGCGGTGGGTTCGTCGCACGCCATGACCGAACGCACCGCCGTCCTGGACCTGGACCGGATCGGTGAGCTTCGGGAGGCCGTGGACGTCCCGTTGGTGTTGCACGGTTCGTCGGGCGTACCCGATGCGACGTTGACCGCCGCCATCCGCGCCGGAATGACGAAAATCAACATCGCCACACACCTCAACCACGCGCTCACCGACGCGGTACGGAACTATCTCGCCGAACATCCCGACGTGGTTGACCCCCGCAAATACCTGGGCGCGGGCCGAACCGCGATGACCGAGGAGGTCATCCGCCTCCTGCGCGTCCTCGACGCCGTGTGACGACGCGGAGTCACGCTGGGGCGGGGTTACCCCGAAGTGGCCTTCAGCGGAATAGCTAAGGGCAAACCTGCCTTGGCCTGTACCGCAAGACACAGGGCAAGGCAGGTCCCAGCTGAACACAACAAATGCAGGCAAGCATCGCTTACAAGCCGATGCCGCTGACTTGCTCGGTTAACGCGAACGAGTACCGCTTTGCTCGAAAAGTGGGCACTCGCCACATCGCGTCGGCTCAGGTCACTTGCGGAGCTTCGCCGGATCGAACGCCGCGCGGCGGCGTCGGACAAGGAAGTTGACCACCCAGAAGAGGAGACCGATACCCAGCAGGATGCCGGCCACGAAGTATTCCGTAGCCGGCCTGCCGGACAGCGGGCTCGCGAAGAACGCGCAACTGATCGCCCCGAGCACCGGCACCCAGGTGGGTGCTCGGAAGTGCTCATGTTCGGCCTTATCCCGACGCAGCACCAGCACCGCGATGTTCACTACCGCGAATACCATGAGCAGCAGCAACGACGTGGTACTCCCCAGGGCGGCGATCTCCAGCGAGCTCACCAGGATCACCGCGAGGAGACTGGTGAACAGAATCGCCACCCACGGCGTGCGCCGAGTCGGGTGCACCACGCCGAACGGAGGCGGAATGACCCGCTCCTGTGCCATGCCGTAGACGAGCCGACTGGCCATCATCATGTTGATCAAGGCGGTGTTGGTCACCGCGAACAGGGCGATCAGAGAGAAGACGACCGGCGGGAACCACGGAGCTGCCGCCTCGACGACCAGCAACAGCGGGCCGTCCGAGGCCGCCAGCGTGTCGGTGGGCACCAGCGTCGAGGTGACCAGCGCGATCAGCAAGTAGATCGTGGCGGTGATGGCCATGCCCAGCAGGAGGGCCCGGGGAAACGTCTTGGTGGGGTTCTTGGTCTCCTCGGCCATGTTCACCGAGTCCTCGAAGCCCACCATCGCGAAGAAGGCGAGTGCGGTGGCCGAGGTGACGGCCAACAGCGGTGAGGTGTCGGGGTCGAACTCCACGAGACGGCCGGGATCGGGGTCCACGTCGGTGCTGTGTGTCCCGGTGAACAACGCATAGGCCCCGAAGACGATCACGATGGCCAAACCGGCGAGCTCCACACAGGTCAGCACCAGGTTCACCCGGACGGATTCGCTGACACCGCGGTAGTTGATCACCGATAGGAGCACGAGGAAGCCGATCGCCACGAGCCAGGCCCACCCGGACACGTCCTCCCCGACGATCGCTTCCAGGTAGTCGCCGCTGAACGCCTCCGCGGCGGACGACGCCGAGGTGATCCCCGAGCTCATCACCGCGAAAGCGATCAGAAAGGTCAAAAGGTGCACTCCGAACGCCTTGTGCACGTACAGCGGCGCGCCGCCGGCTTTCGGATACTTCCCGACCAGCTCCAGATAACTGAACGCGGTGAGAAAGGCGACGACGAAGGCGACCAGGAAGGGAAGCCACAGTGCCCCACCGACCTTGCCCGCGACCTCACCGGTGAGTGCGTAGATCGTCGTCCCGAGGATGTCCCCGATGATGAAGAACAGCAGCAGTTTGGGGCCGATGGCCTTCTTGAGGGCGGGTTTCCGCGCGGCATCGGGGTCGCCGGGCACGTTCATCTCCTCTGTCATCGCTCGAGAAGTGCGCGGTGTAGCCAAACGGCGGGGCCTGTCCACCTCGTGTGGAGCCGCCGTCGGGCATGTCCGGCAGAGGACTACCCACTCTGTGAGGGTGCGATGCGGACCGAAACGGTCCGTTGTCCCTGTGTCACCGACGAGGAGTGTGTGCTGCCAGGTCACTCAGCTTGGAATTCTCGTCGAGACACTCGTTCGTGACTGTTCGGGCAGCCGGCGAAGGCGGCCGTGAACAGGGGACCATGCCGTTGTCGACCGGTCCGGGCTTGGTCGGGTTGGAGCGATCGACTGTAGACGAACACTTCGGAGTGAGTCCGATCGCCGTTGGGTGCGAAGTATCCGGATAGCCACCCGAATGGGAGCGCACTACCCATTCCGTGGCACGTGCCGGCGAGTTCCACGGGAAAGGCCCCCGCTCCGAGCCTCGTCGAGGTGCAGCCCGGGATCGGTTCAGGCCACAGGTGTCGGCAGACTTCCCACAGTGTTGGGAGACGATGAGTTCGCCCAGCCTCCAGCAGCCGCGACAGACAAAGGGGTCTACGACCGTGACGTTCACCGGACTCAGCGTCTTCCCACTCATCCCCCTCGTTGACGACGTGGTCGACGAGGCGGCCTTCGCGACCCAGGTGGAACGATTGGCCGCCGCAGGCGTCGATTCGATCACCGCACTCGGCTCGACCGGATCGTATGCCTACCTCAGCCGTCAGGAGCGCGCCACCGTGGCACGTCTGGCCGTCGAGCACGCGGGGACAGTTCCCGTGTTCATCGGCATCGGTGCACTGCGCACGTCCCAGGTCCTCGCCCACGCGGAGGACGCACAGCGGGCCGGTGCTGCCGGGTTGCTGCTGGCACCGATGACCTACCAACCCCTCACCGATGACGACGTGTACGAACTGTTCCGTACCGTCACCGCACACAGTTCGGTTCCCGTGATCGTGTACGACAATCCCGGCACGACACGCTTCACGTTCAATCTCGACCTGTACGCGCGGATCGCAGAACTTCCCGGAATCGCTTCGTTCAAGATCCCGGGCGTGCCCACCGATCTCGGCGAGGCACGAGCCCATATCGCGAAGATCCGCGCCGCGCTCCCCGAGTGGGTGACGATCGGGGTCTCCGGGGACGCCGTGGCTGCGACAGGACTGGTCTCCGGATGTGCTGCCTGGTATTCGGTGATCGGCGGGACCCTGCCCGAACTCGCCCTGCGCATCACACGCGCTGCGCAGAACGGTGACCATCAGGCAGTGGCAGCCGAATCCGAGCGGCTCGCCCCGCTGTGGGCCCTGTTCTCCGACCTCGGCGGAAGCTTACACGTCACCGCGGCGATCGCCGAGCAACTGGGATTCGCCCGACGCCCGTGTCTTCCGCTGCCGATTCTCGGCCTCGACGACGACCAGCGTGCCCACGTCGCTCGCGTGCTCGAGGGACTCGGCATCAGGCCATAGGAGAGTGCTCGACCTCCTCACAAGGAACGAGCAGGCCCCACCGCGGACAGCCTGTTCGGACGCACCGTCGCCGGTGCCACGCACCGGGCATCAACAGCAGCGGGCTTGCGGGTCGGTGTCCATCCGGTCCAACTTGGCGCGTTCGAACTCGCGCCGGGACATCGGCTGGGTGTCGGGGTGGTGTCGACGCAGGTGCGTCACGTAGTGCTCATAGTCGTTCTCACCGACGACTTCTTTGACGTACCAACTCACCACGCGCCACCCACGGGCCAGCGCCGCCCCAGCCCGCGAGAGGCCGAGGCGACGCGTGGCGGAACGGTCGGTCATGTCCGCACCGCCGTGGGCTCCTGTCCGGTTTGTCCGGCTTCCCATTCCCGCCACTGGGCTTGGAGACGTTTCTCCTCCGCGGTGGCAAACAGCCCCGACGGCTCGAACACGTGCGATTCCTCCGCCGGGTGTTCGGTGTCGCTGATCCGCCCGGACCGGATGGCGCCGATCGACTTCCGAAGCGCGTCGACGAGCACCACCACGATCAGCAGGGCGAAGAGGATCGACAGGCTGCCTTGGATGAACGTGTTGCGCACGACCTGTTCCATCTGCGCCACGTTCTCGGCAGGCCCCATGGACGTCTCGCCCGCCGCGATCGCTTCCTTGTAGGCACTGTGCTGGGCCCAGTAACCGATGTTCGGATCGCTGCTGAAGATCTTCTGCCAGCTGGCCGTGAGTGTCACGACGACATCCCATACCAAGGGAATGCCCGGCACCCAGGCGTATTTGACCCGGCCGGTCTTACACAGGATCGTCACGCACACGGTGAGCGCCACGGCGGCCAGCAACTGGTTGGCGATGCCGAACAGCGGGAACAGCGTGTTGATTCCGCCGAGAGGGTCGGTGACTCCCATCAACAGAATCGAGCCCCACGCGGCCACAATCACCGCGCTGGCCAGGATCGCTCCGGGCCGCCACGACGTGTTCTTGAACTTCGGGACCACGTTGCCGAGGGTGTCCTGCAGCATGAACCGGCCCACGCGCGTCCCGGCGTCCACCGTGGTGAGGATGAACAGGGCCTCGAACATGATCGCGAAGTGGTACCAGAACGCCTTCGCCGCCGCGCCCCCGAAGACCCCACCGAGGATCTCCGAGATCCCCACCGCCAGTGTCGGCGCGCCGCCGGTGCGCGACACCAGCGACTCCTCCTGCACCGAGGCCGCCGCCTCGTCGAGTGCCTCCGGGGTGGTGGACACGCCGGGCAGGTCGAGTCCGTTGACGAACTGTGCCGCGCCCTGGGCCGTGCCGCCCGTGGCTCCCGCCGCCGAGTTCATGGCGAAGTACAGACCCTGGTCGATCACGCAGGCCGCGACGAGCGCCATGATCGCCACGAACGACTCGGTGAGCATCCCGCCGTAGCCGATGAGCTTGACCTGCCGCTCCTTGGCCACCATCTTCGGCGTGGTTCCCGAGGCGACCAGCGCGTGGAAACCCGACAACGCGCCGCAGGCGATGGTGATGAACACGAACGGGAACAACGCGCCCGAGAACGCCGGGCCCTCGCCGGTGAACGCGAACTCGGTGAACGCGGGCATCGTGGTGGCAGGCATCGCGATCAGGACACCCACCGCGAGCAGGGCGATCGTGCCGACCTTCATGAACGTCGACAGGTAGTCCCGGGGCGCCAACAACATCCACACGGGCAACACCGAGGCGAGGAAACCGTAGATGATGAGACACCAGACCAGCGTGACCTTGTCCAACGTGAACATCGGCGCCCACGACGACTCGGCCACCCAGCCACCCGCGACGATCGCGAACAGCAACAGGGCACAGCCGATGAAGCTGACCTCGGTGACCCGGCCCGGCCGCAGGTAGCGCAGGTAGAAACCCATGAAGAACGCGATCGGGATGGTCATCGCGATCGAGAACACACCCCACGGCGATTCGGCGAGCGCGTTCACCACCACGAGCGCCAACACCGCCAGCAGGATGATCATGATGGCCAGGACGGCGAGGATCGCGGCGGCACCGCCGATGGGACCGATCTCGTCGCGGGCCATCTGCCCGAGCGACCGGCCGTTGCGGCGCATCGAGAAGAACAGGACCACCATGTCCTGCACGGCGCCCGCGAAGATGACACCGACGATGATCCAGATCGTGCCGGGCAGGTAGCCCATCTGCGCGGCGAGTACCGGGCCAACCAGCGGACCGGCGCCCGCGATGGCCGCGAAGTGGTGCCCGTAGAGCACTCGACGGTCGGTGCGGTTGTAGTCGGCGCCGTTCTCCAGTCGCTCCGCCGGAGTGGCGCGTTTGTCATCGGCCTTGAGGACCTTCGTGAGGATGAACCTCGCGTAGAACCGGTAGGCGATCGCGTACGAGCACAGTGCCGCGAAAATGAACCAGATCGCGTTCACCTGCTCGTCCCTGGACAACGCGAGAATGGTCCAGGCGATGGCCCCGAGCAGCGAGATCGCCACCCAGAGCACGACTCTGCCCGGTGTCCATCGAGGTTTGTCGTTCACCTCGACCGGTGGATGCCCGACCGTTGCCATGTGTGCTCCTGCGCGTGTGTGTTCGATCCGAATGGTGCGCTCGTCGCGTGCCGTGGTGGGAGTGTCATCGGCCCGTCTTTTCACCCGTGTTCTACGACCGACGTCGGAAGGTGTCGCTGGAACGTGCTCCCTAGTGTCACTCGTCCAGCGGTCTGTACCGCCTCCTTGCGAGTATGCGCTGCTCGGCATCGTCAGGATTCAGAGATTTATCACACGAAGCGACCAGGCTGAGCCCTCCTAACGGGTGTTTCCCACAACGGTTCGTGAGCCGGCCACGCAAGCGATCGGGAGGTGATCCGGCCAGGACAGAGCGGCGGCGACGCAGTACCGCCCACCTCGAATCGGAACATTATGGACACGCCTGGGAATGCCTATATAACGGACATTTCCAGCAGGATGGCGCTTGCGATGAATACGGCGATCGACATCGATGGCCGGAAAACGAGGAATGACCGCGACGAACCTCAGGACCCGCTGCGGACCCGGCCTCCGCTGCGTTCCTCCACGACCGGTTCCAACACCGTCGCCCACTGCCGCACGAGGCGTTCGCGACGTTTCGAGTCATCACTGAGCAGACTCGCCAGCCCGAGACCCCGAGCCAGGTCGAGCGTGGTCTGCACGGTCTCGCGTACACCGGGCCGGGATTCGTCGGCGCCGAGCAGCTCGGCCGCGACTCGGTGGGATTCCCGGCCGACGCGGGCTTCCAGCGGAGCCAGCACCGAACGCAGAGCCTCGTCGGTGGACGCCGCCACCCACAGATGCAGGGCGGCACGGAACTTCGGCCCGGTGTAGAGGTTCAACAGCATGCGTGCCACCGGCAACGCCCTGCGGCGGCCTGGGGGCAGCGTCTCCGCCCGGGAACGCACCTCGGCGATCTGTTCCTCGGCCAGGAACTCGACCGTGGCCACCACGAGGTCCTCCCGGGTCGGGAAGTGGTGTTGGGCCGCGCCACGTGACACGCCCGCCCGTTCGGCGACGAGGGCCACCGTGGTGTTCGTCCAGCCGTGTTCGGCCAGACACTCCACGGCGGCGGTCATCAACCGCCGCCGTGTCGCCCTGCTGCGTTCCTGTCTCGGTTCACGTGTCATTGGCCGGGTCGACCCAGAAGTCCAGTTGGAGGTCCTCCTCGCGTTCGGCGAGGCGATAACGCGAGAAGTCCGTGACGCCCTCGGCGGCCAACACCTCGTCGTCGATGAGGAACCGCCCCGTCAGCTTCCGGCTCGGCTTGGTGAGGATGGCGTGTGCCGCGTCCGCCATGATCTCGGGGGTGCGGGAGCGGCTCGACAACTCCGCGCCGACCACGTTGCGAATGGCCGCGGTGTCGATGGTCGTGCGTGGCCACAACGAGTTGGCCGCGATGCCGTCGGCGCGCAGTTCGGCGGCCAGGCCCACCGTGACCAGACTCATCGAGTACTTGGCGATGCTGTAGGCGAGGTGCCCTGTCTCGAACCACTTCTCCTCGAGCCGGATCGGTGGCGACAGGGTGAGGATGTGCGGGTTGTCGGCGCGGCGCAGGTGCGGGATCGCCGTGCGGGACAGCAGGAACGAGCCACGGGCGTTGATGTCCTGCATGAGGTCGTAGCGCTTCATCGGAATATGTTCCGACGGGGTGAGGTCGATGGCGCTGGCGTTGTTGACCACGATGTCGATGCCGCCGAACTGCTCCACCGTGCGCTCGACCGCCGACACCACGGCCTCGTCGTCACGAACGTCGCCCACGATCGGCAGTGCCTGCCCACCCGCGTCCTCGATCGCCTTCGCAGCCGTGTGGACGGTCCCGGGCAACTTCGGGTGCGGCTCGGCGGTCTTGGCGAGCAACGCCACATTGGCGCCGTCCCGCGCGGCACGCACGGCGATGGCCTCCCCGATGCCCCGGCTCCCCCCGGACATGATGATGGTCTTTCCGACCAACGTGGTCACGTGTGACTCCTTCCTGAGATCTTCACGACGTCAGTACGACTTGGGCAGTCCGAGACTGTGTTGGGCCACGAAGTTGAGGACCATCTCCCGGCTCACGGGAGCGATCCGGCCCACCCGTACCGCGGCCAACATCGTGCCCAAACCGTACTCGGAGGCCAGTCCATTGCCGCCGTGGACCTGCACTGACTGGTCGACGGCGCGCACGGCGACCTCGGCCCCGGCGTACTTGGCCATGTTGGCGGCCTCGCCCGCCGCACCGTCGTCCCCGGAGTCGTAGATCGCCGCGGCTTTCTGGGTCATGAGTTTGGCGAGTTCCAACTCGATCTTGATCTCGGCCAACGGGTGCGCCAGTCCCTGGTGTGTGCCGATGGGTGCGCCGAAGACGCTGCGTTGCTGTGCGTAGGTCACCGCCTTGTCGAGCGCGTAGCGGGCGATCCCGACCGAGAAGGAAGCACCCATGATGCGTTCCGGGTTCAGTCCCGCGAACAGTTGGGCTAAAGCGGCGTCCTCGGAACCGACGAGCGCGTCACCGGGTAGACGCACGTCGTCGAGGACAAGCTCGAACTGTTTGTCCGCCGACACCAGATCCATCGGAATGGCCCGGTACTCGAAATTCGGGGCATCGGTGGGCACGATGAACAACGCGGGTTTGAGCCTGCCCGTCCGCGCGTCCTCGGTGCGGCCCACCACGAGCACCGCGTCGGCCTCATCCACGCCGGAGATGAACACCTTGCGTCCGCGCAGCACCCAGTCGCTACCGTCCCGGCGAGCGGTGGTGGTGATGCGGTGGGAGTTCGAACCCGCGTCGGGTTCGGTGATGGCAAACGACATCCGCACCTGGCCGGTGGCGAAGCCGGGCAGCCAATGGGCTTTCTGCTCGTCGGTGCCGAAACGTGCGATCACCGTCGCGCAGATCGCCGGTGACACCACCATGAGCAGCATGGGTGTGCCCGCGGCGCAGAACTCCTCGCACACCGCCGCCAGATCGCCGATCCCCGCACCGCCACCGCCGTAGGCTTCGGGCACCGAGACACCGAGATAGCCGAGTCTGCCCGCCTCGTCCCACAGTTCGCTGGTGTGGCCGCCGCTGCGGGCCTTTTCCAGGTAGTACTCGTGACCGTACTTCGCGGCGAGTTCGGCCACGGCTTTCCGCAGCGCCTGCCGTTCCGACGATTCGGTGAAGTTCACGCTGACTCCTTCGCTGCTTCGGCGGTGGCGGACCCGTCTCGCTCTTCGTCGGGTGTCACGACGGCCAACACCACGCCCTGTTCCACCTGGGTTCCTTCGACGGCGGTGAGCTCGGTGACCCGGCCTTCGGCCGGTGCGGCCACGCGATGCTCCATCTTCATCGCCTCCAAGCACAGCAGTGGTTGTCCGGCACGTACCCGGTCTCCCACCGACACGACGACCCGGGTGACCGTGCCCGGCATCGGAGCGACCAGCGAACCCGTGGCGAGTTCGGCTTCCGGGCCGGAGAAACGTGGCACCGGAGTGAGGTTCACCGCGCCCAGTGCCGAGTCCACGGTGACCAGACCGGGGTAGCGGGCGATGTCGAACGCGCGCCGCACACCGTCCCGGCGCAGTACGACGCGATCCGGTGTGGCCTCCACGATCTCGACGTCCGGGTCGTCCTCGGCGACCGGTCCGGATCGAGCGGCGGTGTAGCGGACGCGATGCTCGGTCTCACCGTGCCGGTAGATCTTCACCTGCGGCGCCGAGGGCACGTTGCGCCATGCCGCCGGGAGTGAGGCCAACACTTTCGCCCGTGCCCGGTTGTGGGCGACATCGGCGAACGCGGCGGCCAACACCGACAGTCGCACGGTCGCCTCAGCGGGCGTGGCGTCGGTGACGGCTCGGTGCCGAGTGAGAAAGCCCGTGTCGGTGTTCCCGGCGAGGAACTCCGGATGCCGCAACACCGCCACCAGCAGATCCCGGTTCGTCACAAGACCGTGGATGCGTGCCGAGGCCAAAGCTCCGGCCAGCATCCGGGCGGTCGTGGCCCGATCGGGCCCCCATGCGATCACCTTGGCCAGCATCGGGTCGTAGTGCACTCCGACCACGGATCCGTCGACCACTCCTGCGTCGAGCCGGACGCCGTGCCGATCGGGCACCGTGAACTCCGCCCGCACATCGCGCACCGCGAACCGGTGCAGTGTGCCACTCTGGGGACGCCAGTCCGCGACCGGGTCCTCGGCGTAGAGACGGGCCTCGATCGCGTGTCCCCGTACCTGCGGCGGTTCTCCGACGAGCGCTTCTCCTTCGGCGATACGAAGCTGTAGTGCCACGAGGTCGAGTCCGGTGACGCATTCGGTGACCGGATGTTCGACCTGGAGTCGGGTGTTCATCTCCAGGAAGAAGAACTCGCCGTCGGAGGTGACGAGGAACTCGACGGTTCCCGCGCCGATGTAGTCGACCGCGCGCGCCACCGTGCGAGCGGCCTCGCACAGCCGCTCGCGCAAAGCGGGGTTCACGGCCGGTGACGGGGCCTCCTCCACGACCTTCTGGTGTCGGCGTTGGATGGAGCATTCACGCTCACCGAGCGCCCAGACGGTGCCGTGGGAATCGGCCAACACCTGGATCTCGATATGCCGACCGTGTTCGAGGTAGCGCTCACAGAACACGGTCGGATCCCCGAACGCCGATTCCGCCTCCGCGCGCGCACTCTCCACGGCCTCCGCCAGTGCCTCCCGGTCGCGCACCACCCGCATACCGCGGCCACCGCCTCCCGCGGAAGCCTTGATCAGCACGGGGAATTCGTCGTCGGTCACGGTGTCGGGGTCGAGTTCTGCCAGCACGGGCACTCCGGCGGAGGCCACGACGCGTTTCGACTCGACCTTCGACCCCATGAGTTCGATGCTGTCCGGCGACGGGCCGACCCAGGTCAGTCCCGCAGCCGATACCGCGCGGGCGAACTCGGCGTTCTCCGAGAGGAACCCGTAGCCGGGATGCACGGCGTCGGCACCCGCGTCGAGGGCTGCGGTCACCACCGCCTCCGCACGCAGGTAGGTGTCCGCGGGGGCCACGCCGGGCAGTCGCACGGCCGCGTCGGCGGCGGCGACGTGGGGGCTGTCGGCGTCGGCGTCCGAATACACCGCCACGGTGCCGATCCCCTGCTGTCGGCAGGTACGGAACACCCGCAGCGCGATCTCACCACGGTTGGCGACCAGCAGATTCGTTATCACAGCGACCTCACATCCGGAAGACACCGAAACCGGTGCCGTCGAACCGGGCACCCTGGACGACCTGGGAGTGCACGGCGGACAGGCACAGCCCCAGCACGGTGCGCGTGTCCCTCGGGTCGATCACCCCGTCGTCGTAGAGTCGGCCCGACAAAAACAGCGGCAGCGATTCCGCCTCCACCTGTGCTTCGACGGCGGCGCGTAACGCGGCGTCCCCTTCCTCGTCGTAGGCCTGGCCGCGGGCCTGCGCGGCGTTGCGCGCGACGATGGAGAGCACCCCGGCGAGCTGCTGTGGCCCCATCACCGCTGATTTCGCGCTGGGCCAGGCGAACAGGAAACGAGGATCATAGGCGCGCCCACACATGCCGTAGTGTCCGGCGCCGTAGGACGCTCCCAGGAGGACCGAAAGATGCGGGACCCGGCTGTTGGAGACCGCGTTGATCATCATGGCGCCGTGTTTGATGATGCCGCCCTGCTCGTAGTCGGCACCCACCATGTAGCCCGTGGTGTTGTGGAGGAACAGCAGCGGTGTGTCGGTCTGATTGGCGAGCTGGATGAATTGCGCGGCCTTCTGTGACTCCTCGCTGAACAACACGCCTTGCGCGTTGGCGAGCACCCCCACCGGATACCCGTGTATCCGCGCCCATCCGGTGACCAGACTCGGTCCGTAGAGCGGTTTGAACTCGTCGAAGGCGGAGTCGTCCACCACTCTGGCCAGGACGTCCCGGGGGTCGAAGGGCACTTTGAGGTCGTCGGGCACGATCCCGAGCAGTTCTTCGGGGTCGTAGCGGGGCGGTGTCGGCTTCTCCGGCGTGGGACCCAGCTTGCGCCAGTTCAGCCGGTGCACGATCCGTCTGCCGATCCGAACGGCGTCGACCTCGTCGCGGGCCAGGTAGTCGGCCAAACCGGAGGTGCGGGCGTGCATGGCCGCCCCACCCAGCGATTCGTCGTCGGAATCCTCGCCGGTGGCCATCTTCACCAGCGGTGGCCCGCCGAGGAACACCTTCGACCGGCCTTCCACCATCACCACGTGGTCGGACATGCCGGGCACGTAGGCGCCTCCGGCCGTGGAGTTGCCGAACACGAGCGCCATCGTGGGAATACCGGCGGCCGACAGCCGGGTGAGGTCCCGGAATAACCGCCCGCCGGGGATGAAGATCTCCTTCTGACTCGGCAGGTCGGCACCGCCCGACTCCACCAGGTTGATCACGGGCAGCCGATTGGCGAGTGCGATGTCGGACGCGCGGAAGATCTTGCGCACGGTCCACGGATTACTGGCTCCGCCCCTCACGGTGGGGTCGTTTCCGATGATCATGCATTCGACGCCTTCGACGACGCCGATGCCGGTGACCACGCTGGCTCCCACCGGATAGTCGCTGCCCCACCCCGCCAGTGGGGAGAGCTCCAAAAACGGCGAGTCGGGATCGAGTAGCAGCTCGATACGCTCGCGTACGAGCAGTTTGCCGCGCCGCCGGTGTCTGTCGACGTACTTCTGCCCGCCTCCGGCCACGGCTTTGGCGTGTTCGGCTTCGATTTCGGCGAGCTTGTCCAGCATGGCCGCCCGATAGCCGACGTACCGGGGGTCGGTGACATCGACAGTGGATTTCAGAATCGTCATGAGGTGAATCCGAGTCGTTTGGCCGCCAACGTCGTCATGATCTCGGTGGTGCCACCGCCGATGCCGAGGATGCGCATGTCCCGATAATGTCTCTCCACTTCGGACTCACGCGAGTAGCCGAGTCCGCCGTGGAGCTGGACGGCCTTGTCGACGACCCACGATCCCGCCTCGACGGCGGTGTTCTTGGCGAAGCACGTCTGGGCGATCACTTCCTCACCCACGGCATGGCGTACCGCCACCTGGCGGACGTAGGTGCGGGCGACGTCGATCCGGCGGGCCATCTCGGCGAGTGTGTGCTGCACGGTCTGTCGTGAGATCAGTGGTCTGCCGAACGTCTCCCGCAGGCGGCACCACTCCACCGTGAGGTCCAGCGCGCGCTGCGCGGTGGCGTACGCCTGCACGGCCAGCGTGAGCCGCTCGGCGACGAACTGGACGGCGATCTGACCGAAGGCGCTGTTCTCGGCCCCTACCAGATGCGAGGCGGGAACCCGCACGTCGTCGAACGACAGCTCGGCGGTGTCGGAACAGTGCCAACCCATCTTCTCCAACCTGCGGTTCACGGAGAAGCCGGGCGTGCCCTTCTCGATCACCAGTAGGGACAGCCCGTGCGCACCGGATTCTCCCGTTCGTACGGCGGTGGTGACGAAATCGGCGCGGCAACCGGAGGTGATGAACGTCTTCGCCCCGTTGACGACGTAGTGGTCGCCGTCGCGCACCGCCGTGGTCCGCAACGACGCCACGTCCGACCCCCCGTCGGGTTCGGTGATCGCCAACGCCCCGATGGTCTTG
>NZ_DAHVQP010000035.1:0-13898 GCF_027317685.1 Saccharomonospora sp. | reverse complement strand
AACAGTCGCGGCGGGTCGGGTGCCTTTGCGACGTCGCCATGTCCTCGACGAAAGGACTCGGAAGATGAGCACGGCACACCAGAAGCGGTTCGGGCCCCGACGGGCCGGGACCCGGATCAGGAAGGTCATCGCGGCGGCCGCGGTCGGTGCGATGACCGCGGGTGGGCTCGTCGCCGCGACAGGGACGGCGAGTGCGCAGACCAGCCTCGGCGACGCCGCCGAAGCGCAGGGCCGCTATTTCGGCGTCGCGGTCGCGGTCGACAGGCTCGGCGAACCCGACTACACGGCCACGCTCAACCGGGAGTTCAACAGCGTCACCGCCGAGAACTCGTGGAAGTGGGAGAGCCTCCAACCCTCGCCCGGGTACTTCGACTTCAGCACCGCCGACCGCATCGCCGAACACGCGCGCCAGCAGGGCATGGAACTGCGCGGGCACACCCTGGTCTGGCACTCGCAGTTGCCCAGCTGGGTCGAGAACATCGGGTCCGCCGACGAACTCCGGGCGGTGATGAACAACCACATCACCACCGTGATGGAGCACTACAAGGGGCAGATCAGTTCCTGGGACGTGGTGAACGAGGCGTACGAGGACGGCTCCAGCGGGGCGCGCCGGAACTCGGTGTTCCAGCGCGTCATCGGCAACAGCTGGATCGAGGAGGCGTTCCGCACCGCGCGTGAGGTCGATCCCGACGCCACGCTCTGCTACAACGACTACAACACCGACGCCTGGAACACGGCCAAGACGCAGGCCGTCTACAACATGGTGGCCGACTTCGTCAGCCGTGGCGTACCCATCGACTGCGTCGGCTTCCAGGCGCACTTCAACAGCGGCAACCCGGTGCCGGAGAACTACCACCAGACGCTGCAGAACTTCGCCGACCTCGGGGTGGAGGTCCAGCTCACCGAACTGGACATCGCGGGATGGGGTGACTCGCAGGCGGAGCAGTACGCCGGGGTGACGCTGGCCTGCCTGGCCGTCGCCGAGTGCACCGGCATCACGGTCTGGGGTGTGACCGACAAGTACTCCTGGCGTGCGGAGGACACGCCACTGCTGTTCGACGGCGACTACAACCCCAAGCAGGCCTACTACGCCGTGCTGGAGACCCTCGGCGGTTCCGGCGGTGGAGGCGGAGGTGATGACGACGACGCCGCGTGCACCGTGACCTACGAGGAGATCCAACGGTGGGGCGACCGGTTCAACGGTCAGGTCACCGTCCGCGCGGGCGATGAGGCGATCAGCTCGTGGAGCACCACCGTCACCGTGCACTCGTCGCAGAAGATCACGGCGACCTGGAACGGCGACCCGAGCTGGGACGCCAGCGGCAATGTCATGACGATGCGGTCGAACAGCGGCTTACCCGTGGGTGGACAGACGAGCTTCGGCTTCACCGTCATGGCGAACGGTAATTGGGCGGCGCCGATCCTGGGCTCCTGCGTCGCCTCCTGAGTGCCGTCCCGGCCCCTGACTCGTGCCGGCGGGGAGGGGGCCGGAACGAAAAAGGGGCCGGGACGGTCATGACGACCGCACCGGCCCCGTTCCGAGCCTGGGTCACGTGCGCCGGAACAGCAGCGCGCGCTTGACCTCCTGGATGGCCTTGGTCACCTGGATACCGCGCGGGCACGCGTCGGTGCAGTTGAACGTGGTGCGGCAGCGCCACACACCCTCGGCGTCGTTGAGGATGTCCAACCGCTCCTCGGCGCCTTCGTCGCGGGAGTCGAAGATGAACCGGTGCGCGTTGACGATGGCGGCCGGGCCGAAGTACGAGCCGTCGGCCCAGTACACCGGGCACGACGATGTGCACGCCGCGCACAGGATGCACTTGGTGGTGTCGTCGAACTGTTCCCGGTCGGCGGGCGACTGGAGACGTTCGCGCGTCGGCTCGTTGCCGTAGGCGATGAGGTACGGCTTCACCGCGCGGTAGGCCTCGAAGAAGGGCTCCATGTCGACGTAGAGGTCCTTCAACGTCGGCAGGCCCTTGATGGGGGCCACCGTCACCACCGGCGGCTTGCCGTCCTTGCCCTTCTTGCCGATCAGATCCTTCACGAGCACCTTGCACGCCAACCGGTTGATGCCGTTGATCTGCATGGCGTCGGAGCCGCAGATGCCGTGCGCGCAGGACCGGCGGAACGCCAGCGTGCCGTCCACGTAGTTCTTGATGCTGAACAGCAGGTTCAGCACGCGGTCGGTGGGCAGGGCCGGGACGTCGTAGGACTCCCAGTGTGGCTCGGAGTCGACCTCCGGGTTGTACCGGAGGATCTTCACCGTGATGGTGACCGAACCTTCCGTCGCGGGGATCTGCGAGGTGTCGTGAGAACCCTCGGAAACCGTGGCAGTCATGTCAGTACTTCCGCTCCATCGGTTCGTACCGGGTGAAGGTCACCGGCTTGTAGTCCAGTCGGATGTCCGTCTGGAAGCCGGTCAGCCCGAGCGGCGCATCGGGGTCCTCCTTCTCCGGAAGGATCTTGTAGGACATGGAGTGCCGCATGAAGTTGACGTCGTCGCGGTCGGGGTAGTCCTCGCGGGCGTGTCCGCCGCGGGACTCCTTGCGGGCGAGCGCCGCGTTCACCAGGATCTCGGCGAGGTCCAGCAGGAAGCCGAGCTCGATGGCCTCCAGCAGGTCGGTGTTGTACCGCTTGCCCTTGTCCATGATCGAGATGCGGCCGTAGCGCTCCTTGAGCGCTTGCACGTCCGCCAACGCCTGCTTGAGCGTGTCCTCGGTGCGGTACACCGCGGCGTTGGCGTCCATGGTCGCCTGCAGTTCGTTGCGGATGTCGACGACCCGCTCGCCGCCGGTGGCGGTGCGCAGGTGGTTGACCATGCCCTCGACCATCTTCGCCGCGTCGTCCGGCAGTTCGGGGAAGTCGCGCGAGTTGGCGTACTCGGCGGCGGCGATGCCCGCCCGCTTGCCGAACACGTTGATGTCCAGCAGCGAGTTGGTGCCCAGCCGGTTGGCGCCGTGCACGGACACGCACGCGACCTCACCGGCCGCGTACAGGCCGGGGACGATGTTGTCGTTGTCCCGCAGCGCCTCACCGTGCACGTTGGTGGGGATACCGCCCATCGCGTAGTGCGCGGTGGGGTACACCGGCACCGGCTCGGTCACCGGGTCCACACCCAGGTAGGTGCGGGCGAACTCGGTGATGTCGGGCAGCTTGGTCTCCAGGACCTCCTCGCCCAGGTGGGTGCAGTCGAGCAGGACGTAGTCCTTGTTCGGTCCGGCACCACGGCCTTCGAGGACCTCCAGGACCATCGAGCGGGCGACGATGTCGCGCGGCGCGAGGTCCTTGATGGTGGGGGCGTAACGTTCCATGAAGCGCTCGCCGGAGGCGTTGCGTAGGATCGCGCCCTCACCACGCGCACCCTCGGTGAGGAGGATGCCCAGGCCCGCCAGGCCGGTGGGGTGGAACTGGTAGAACTCCATGTCCTCCAGCGGCAGGCCCTTGCGGGCGTAGATGCCCATGCCGTCACCGGTGAGGGTGTGCGCGTTCGAGGTCGTCTTGAAGACCTTGCCGAACCCGCCCGTGGCGAACACGATCGACTTCGCCTGGAACACGTGGATCTCGCCGGTGGCCAGCTCGTAGGCGATGGCACCGGACGCCACCGGGCCGTCGGCGGTCTCGGTGAGCGCGATGTCGAGGACGTAGAACTCGTTGAAGAACTCGATGCCGTGCTTGACGCAGTTCTGGTACAGCGTCTGCAGGATCATGTGACCGGTGCGGTCGGCCGCGTAGCAGGCTCGCCGCACCGCGGCCTTGCCGTGCTCGCGGGTGTGTCCGCCGAACCGCCGCTGGTCGATCTTGCCGTCCGGGGTGCGGTTGAACGGCAGGCCCATCTTCTCCAGGTCGAGTACCGCGTCGATGGCCTCCTTGGCCATGATCTCGGCGGCGTCCTGGTCGGTGAGGTAGTCACCACCCTTGACGGTGTCGAAGGTGTGCCACTCCCAGTTGTCCTCTTCGACGTTGGCCAGTGCCGCACACATACCGCCCTGTGCGGCGCCGGTGTGGGATCGCGTCGGGTAGAGCTTGGTAAGTACTGCGGTGCGGGAGCGCTGACCGGCTTCGATCGCCGCGCGCATACCAGCGCCACCAGCCCCGACGATCACCACGTCGTACTTGTGGAACTGCATGTCTCATCGCTTTCGTGTGGTGGGGATCGGTCGGTCTAGATGAAGGGGTCGAAGGTGAAGATCACCAGCGTGCCGAGCAGCAGGATTACCACCGTGGACACGTACAGCACCATCTTCAACCAGAAACGGGTGCTGTCCTTGCGCGCGTAGTCTTCGATGACCGTGCGCAGCCCGTTGCCGCCGTGGATCATCGCCAGCCACAGCATCGCCAGGTCCCAGAACTGCCAGAACGGTGAGGACCAGCGACCGGCGACGAACGCGAAGTTGATCCGGTGCACACCGCCGTCGAGGATGTTCATGATGAACAGGTGACCGAGCACCAGCACCACGAGCAGCAGGCCGGAGATGCGCATGAACAGCCAGCTGTAGAGCTCGAAGTTGCTGCGCCGGGCCGCGGGCCTGCGAGGGGAGCGCGGCTTGTCGAGAGTGAGTGCCTCAGCCATCAGTTGCCGCCTCCGAGTAGTTCACTCACGGTGCGTTCGAGCATGAAGTACGTGCCGGGGATCATCACCAGCACCCAGACGCCGATGATCGACCACAGCATCACGTGCTGGTATTTGGCGCCCTTGGACCAGAAGTCCACCAGGATCACTCTGATGCCGTTCAGCGCGTGATAGAGGACAGCGCCGACGAGGCCGACCTCCATGAGGTTGACGATCGGGTTCTTGTAGGTCTCGATGATCGCGTTGTAGGTCTCCGGGGACACCCGGACCAACGCGGTGTCGAGTACGTGGACGAACAGGAAGAAGAATGTGAGCACGCCGGTGATGCGGTGCAGCACCCAGGACCACATGCCAGGGTCGCCTCGATAGAACGTACCGCTCCGCCGTGAGGCGCTTGCCCGATCACTCGCAGCCGCCTCGGCGGCGGTGCTCGCAGTGGTGGACATCGGTGTACGGCCTCCAACGTCACTGATGGACTGTGCCCGGCGCACCTGCGGCTGCGCAGGTCCACAAGCCGTCGGGCATGGATATGTCAGGATGCTAGACCCGCTTCGGCTCGTCAGCTGAACCTCGGGTTGGTCGCTGTGATGGACCAGACACGGATTTGACGTCGACGTGTGTCATAAGTCTCTTAAGCGTCCCGCGTTCGCCACTTGACGCCCTTGATTGGTCACTTAGCGTGTTCGCCTGGTCGCTCAGATGACTGAGTCTTGAACATTTGTATTACGCGTGACGGCCGCTATGTGACCCCGTTGCTCGCGGGCGGTACCGTTCGCCAGTCGCCCGGCAGTGTGGCCGGGCGCTTCCTTGAGGTGCGTCCGCTGTAACGGCAGCGGGAAGGGAGACACACCGTGCGTCGAAAGCGTGGTGAAGCGCTGGCGGCTATCGCCATGGCCGGCGTGCTGACGTTGACGGCTTGTGCCAAGGACTCGGGCGACGACAGCGCCGCGAGTGGCGGAGGCGAGTCGGGGGGCGAATGCGTGACCGCTGCCGCGCCACCCCGTGCCGAGGCCGGTAGCGAGAAACGCGAGGGGGAAGCGGCGGACGTGGACGCCAGCGACCTCAAGGTCGCGCTCGCGTACGACGTCGGAGGCCGTGGTGACGCCTCGTTCAACGACGCGGCGGCGGCCGGTGTCGACAAGGCCGTCGAGGACATGGGCGTGAGCGACACGACCGAGAGCACGGCCGCGGGCACCGAGTCGGAGGACGCCAAGCAGCAGCGCCTGACCCAGATGGCCGAGCAGGGCTTCAACCCGATCATCGCCGTCGGCTTCGCCTACGCCGACGCGTTGAACGTCGTGGCGCCGAAGTTCCCCGACACCCAATTCGCCATCGTGGACGACGACTCGGTCGACCAGCCGAACGTCACCCCGCTGGTGTTCACCGAGGAGCAGGGCTCCTTCCTCACCGGCGTCGCGGCCGTCTACAAGAGCGAGAACTGCCACGTCGGCTTCGTCGGCGGGGTGAACACGCCGCTGATCCAGAAGTTCGAGGCGGGTTTCGTGCAGGGCGCGCAGGCGGTCTCCGACAAAGTCACGATCGAGGTCGACTACCTGACGCCCGCGGGTGACATCTCCGGCTTCAACGACCCGGGCAAGGGCAACGTCGTGGCCGAAGCCCAGATCGACAAGGGTGCCGACGTGCTGTACCACGCGGCGGGCGCCTCCGGTAAGGGCGTGTTCGAGGCCGCCAAGTCGAACGACGCGCTGGCCATCGGCGTCGACTCCGACCAGTACGAGCAGAAGACGGTCGCCGATGTCAAGGACGTCATCATGACCTCGATGCTCAAGCGTGTCGACGTGGCCGTCTACGACTTCATCCGCGCGGTGGCCGAGGACGACCTCGACTCGCTGCCCGAGCGGTTCGACCTCGCCGCCGACGCCGTGGGCTACTCCACCTCCGGTGGCATGGTCGACGACATCGCCGACGTTCTCGACGCGTACAAGCAGCAGATCGTGGACGGCGAGATCGAGGTCTCGGCGACCCCGTCGAACTGACCCTTCCCGATTCACACGACGCACCGGATGGCAGACCGTCACGGCGATGAGGCCGTTCGACGGCCCTTGGGAGCTTTCACGACATGACCGAATCCCGACCAGCGGTCGAACTGACGGGGATCACCAAACGGTTCCCGGGCGTGGTGGCCAACTCGGACGTGCACCTGACCGTGCGTGCCGGTGAGGTCCACGCGGTGTGCGGCGAGAACGGCGCCGGCAAGTCCACGCTGATGAAGATCCTCTACGGCATGCAGCAGCCGGACGAGGGCACCATCACGGTCAACGGAGAGGCCGTGCGACTGCGGAACCCGCAGGACGCGATCAAAGCGGGCATCGGCATGGTGCACCAGCACTTCATGCTCGCCGACAACCTCAGTGTCCGGGAGAACGTGCTCCTGGGCGCGGAGTCGCTGCACGGCATCGGCCAGAAGGCCACAGCCCGGATGGCGGAGCTGGCCGAGAGCACGGGGCTGAGGGTGGATCTCGACAGCCTGGTGGAGCAGCTCGGCGTGGCCGACCGCCAGCGGGTGGAGATCGTCAAGGTGCTCTACCGGGGTGCGCGCATCGTGATCCTCGACGAGCCCACCGCGGTGCTGGTGCCGCAGGAGGTCGACGCGCTGTTCGACACGGTGCGCCGGATGCGCGAGCAGGGCTACACGTTCATCTTCATCTCCCACAAGCTCGACGAGGTGCGCAAGATCGCCGACCAGGCGACGGTGATCCGCCGTGGCACGACGGTCGGCACCGTGGACCCGCGCACCGTGAGTTCTCGCGAACTGGCCGAGATGATGGTCGGTTCGGAGTTGCCCAGCCCCGAGACCCGTGAGTCCACGGTCACCGACCGGGTGGTGCTGCGGGTGGAGAACCTGCGGCTGAACGCCGAGGGTTCCGAGCGCGCCGTGCTCGACGACGTGTCGTTGACCGTGCGAGCCGGTGAGGTGCTGGGGATCGCCGGTGTCGAGGGCAACGGCCAGACCGAACTGGTCGAAGCCATCATGGGGATGCGCAAGGCGGCCGGCGGCCGGATCGAACTGGTCGACGCCGAGGGCCGCACACGCGACCTCACGAAGCTCGGCACACTCGCCCGGCGTGAGGCCGGTATCGGTTACATCGCCGAGGACCGGCATCGGCACGGCCTGCTGCTGAACCGTCCGCTGTGGACCAACCGCATCCTCGGCCATCAGACTCGCAGGCCGGTGTCAAACGGCCGCATCCTCGATCCCGCCGCCGCGCGGGAGGACACCCGTCGTATCGTCGACGAGTACGATGTGCGCACCCCCGGTGTCGAGGTGCCCTCGGGTGCGCTATCCGGCGGTAACCAGCAGAAACTCATCGTCGGCAGGGAACTGTCCGGAAACCCCGTGTTGTTGATCGCCGCCCACCCGACCCGCGGTGTCGACGTCGGTGCACAGGCACTGATCTGGGACCGCATCCGGGCCGCCCGACGGGAGGGGCTCGCGGTGCTGCTCATCTCCGCCGACCTCGACGAGTTGATCGGGTTGTCGGACACCATCCGCGTGATGTTGCGCGGCAGGCTGGTCACCGAGGCCGATCCGGCCACCGTCACGCCCACCGAGCTCGGCTCCGCCATGACCGGCGCTGACGAGGGCCGCTCCCTTCCCGAGGACGTCGCATGATCTCCTGGCGTACCGCTCTGCTTCCTCCCGCGCTGGCGATCGTGTTCGCCATGGCGCTGTCGTCCGTCGCGCTGCTCATCTCCGGGGCGAACCCCCTGGAGGCGTTCTCCACCATGGGCGCGCAGTTGTTCGAGGGCACCACGGCCGTCGACACGGTGAATCTCGCGACCGTCTACTACTTCGCGGGTCTGGCCGTCGCTATCGGCTTCCAGATGAACCTGTTCAACATCGGGGTCGAGGGCCAGTACCGGTTCGCGGCCGTGGTCGCCGCCATCGTGGGTGCGGCCATGGAGTTGCCCCCGGTGCTGCACGTGCTGGTGATTCTTGCGGTGGCCATGCTCTCCGGAGCGGCCTACGCGTTGTTGCCGGCGATCCTCAAGGTCACCCGCGGTGTCTCCGAGGTCATCACCACGATCATGCTGAACTCGATCGTGTTCGGCATCGTGGCCTACCTGATCAGCGCGGACCAGTTCGGGGTGCAACGCGGGAACAACATCAGCACCGCGCAGATCCCGGAGACCGGGTGGATCCCCGGCATCCCGTTCGGGGAGGCCGGGACGATGTTCGGCGCGGTGTTCCTCGCCATCGCGATGGGCTGCGGCTACTGGTTCCTGCTCAACCGCACCCGGTTCGGGTTCGAACTCCAGGCCAGCGGCGAATCGCCCACGGCCGCCACGGCGGGTGGGGTGAGCGCCAAGCGCATGACGATGATCGCGATGCTGTTGTCCGGCGCCGTCGCCGGGCTCATCGCGATGCCGGAACTGCTCGGCCGCGACCACGTGTACGCGATGACCGCCACCCAGGGCTACGGCTTCACGGGCATCGCGGTAGCGCTGCTCGGCCGTAACCACCCGGCCGGGGTGGCCTTCGGCGCGCTGCTGTGGGCGTTCCTCGACAAGTCCGCCGTGTCGCTGGAGTCCATCGGGATCCCGAGGGAGATAGCCACGATCATCCAGGGCACGATCGTGCTGTCGGTCGTGGTCGCTTACGAAATCGTCAAACGAGCGGAGCTCGCCGCCGAGCAGCGCCGGGTCGGTAAGCAGACCCGCAACGGCCTGCCCGCGAGCGTGAGCCAGGGAGGTGCGGTGTGAGCACCACGGCTGAACTCGAATCCCCGGACAGGACGGGCGGGACCGGTCCCGTATCCCCGCGGCGCGGTATGCCGGGCTGGTTGAGGGGCGTGCTGTGGGCCGTGGTGGCGATCGCGGTGCTGTCCACCACGTCCTACCTGACCGGGTTGGACTCGCTCACGTCGAGCAACACCTCGCAGACCGCGCTGCGGTTGGCGTTGCCGATCCTGTTCGCCGCGCTCGGCGGCCTGTGGGCGGAACGCGCGGGCGTCATCAACATCGGCCTCGAGGGCATGATGATCCTCGGCACGTGGGGCGCGGCCTGGGGCGCCTACTACGGGGGCGTCTGGGCGGGCCTGCTCGCGGCCATCCTGTTCGGCGCGCTCGGCGGGCTGCTCCACGCGATCGCGACGGTGACGTTCGGCGTCAACCACATCGTGTCCGGTGTGGCCATCAACCTGCTCGGACTCGGCGTGGCGAAGTACCTCGCCACCCTGGTGTTCGAACCGCTGTCGGGCAACCCGAGGCAGTCGCCGCCCGTGCCGAAGTTCGACACGTACTCGGCGACGTTCCTCTCGGACTGGCTCGCCGACCTGGAGCAGGCCCAACGGGTCGGGATCTCCGACGCCGCGGGGTTGTTGCACGGCCTGGTCACCCAGGTCTCGCCGCTGGCCATGATCGCGCTGTTGTTGGTCCCGCTCAGCTACCTCGTGTTGTGGCGCACCCGGTTCGGGCTGCGGCTGCGGTCGTGCGGGGAGAATCCGGTGGCGGCCGAGTCGCTCGGCGTGAACGTCTACGCCCACAAGTACTCGGCGCTGCTGATCTCGGGTGGTCTCGCGGGGATGGGTGGCGCGTCCCTGGTGCTGCTCGCCGGTGGGGCCGACTACCTGGAGAACCAGACCAACGGTCGCGGCTACATCGGCCTTGCGGCGATGATCTTCGGTAACTGGCGGCCCGGCGGTCTGCTGGGTGGCGCGGCGCTCTTCGGCTACTCCGACGGCCTCCAGCTGTCGGCGGGCGGGGAAGCCGTGCTGGCGCTCTGTTACGGCGCGGTCCTGCTGCTCCTCGTGCTCGCGGTGGTTCAGTTGGTGCGTCGCCACTGGTTGGGTGCCGCGCTGTCCGCGCTCGCCGCCGGGGTCCTGTACTACATCTACTGGGCCAACGACGAGCTGCCACGCGAGTTGATCCCGTACACACCGCACTTCGTGACGATCATCATCCTGGCCGTGGCCGCGCAGAAACTGCGGCCGCCGAAGGCGGTCGGCAAGCGGTACCGGCGTGGGGAGGACGACTGATGACGAGTCCAGAGGTGACGGCGGACGACTGGGAGCGTCTGCGGTCCGAGGCGGTGGCGGCGGCGCGGAAGGCGTATGCGCCGTACTCCGGTCTGCGGGTCGGCTCGGCTGCTTTGACCGACGACGGCCGGATCGTCACCGGGTGCAATGTGGAGAACGCCTCCTACGGGCTCGGGTTGTGTGCCGAGGCCACGATGAGCGGGCAGCTGCGGCTCTCCGGCGGCGGCCGGTTCGTCGCGGTGGCGTGCCGTTCCGGTGACGACGAGCTGTTGATGCCCTGCGGCCGTTGTCGGCAGCTGTTGTTCGAGTTCGGCGGGGCCGGATGTCTGGTCGACACCCCGCGTGGGGTGCAGCCGATGTCCGAGGTGCTGCCCCAGGCGTTCGGCCCCGAGGACTTGCCGTCATGACGGGCGAGTCCTTCACCGCGGTCGATGTCATCAGGACCAAACGCGACGGTTCCAGGCTGAGTGACGAGCAGATCCGTTGGGTCGTCGACGCCTATACGCGCGGCGTGGTCGCCGACGAGCAGATGGCGGCGCTGGCGATGGCGATCCTGCTGCGCGGTATGGACGCGGCCGAGACCGCGTGCTGGACCGGCGCGATGATCGACTCGGGTGAGCGGTTGTCGCTGCGTTCCTCCCGGCCGCTGGTGGACAAGCACTCCACCGGCGGCGTCGGCGACAAGATCACGTTGCCGTTGGCGCCGCTCGTGGCGGCCTGCGGTGCCGCCGTGCCCCAGCTGTCCGGACGCGGGCTCGGGCACACCGGCGGCACGTTGGACAAGCTGGAGGCCATCCCGGGCTGGCGGGCCGAGTTGTCGACCGACGAGATCAGCCGTCAGCTGGAGGACGTGGGGGCCGTCGTCTGCGCCGCGACCCCCACACTGGCGCCCGCCGATCGCAAGCTGTACGCGCTGCGCGATGTCACCGCCACGGTCGACTCGGTACCGCTGATCGCGAGTTCGATCATGAGCAAGAAGATCGCCGAGGGCGTGAACCGGCTCGTACTCGACGTCAAGACCGGTTCCGGCGCGTTCATGAAGACCCGCGAACAGGCACGGGAACTGGCGAAGACCCTGGTGGAGATCGGTGCCGCCCACGGAGTGGACACCAGGGCGGTACTGACGGCCATGGACACTCCTTTGGGGTCCGCCGTCGGCAATGCCGTCGAGGTGGCGGAGGCCGTGGAGGTCCTGCGAGGAGGCGGTCCGGCCGACGTCGTCGAGCTCACCGTGGCGTTGGCTCGCGAGATGCTCGCACTCGCCGGGCTGTCCGACGCCGATCCGGCCCGAGTGCTCGCCTCCGGCGAGGCGTACGAGACCTGGTGTCGCATGATCCACGCACAGGGCGGTGATCCCGAAGCGGCACTGCCCGAGCCCGCCCACGTGCACGTCGTGGAGGCCGCCGAGGAAGGCACCATGACCCGATTGGACGCCTACGGCGTGGGCGTGGTCGCGTGGCGGCTGGGGGCGGGCAGGACTCGCAAGGACGATCCCGTGCAGTCGGCGGCGGGCGTGCGCTGCCTGGTCAAGCCCGGCGAGCGGGTCGAGCCCGGCCGACCGCTGTTCGAACTGCACACCGACACCCCCGAGGCCGTGGCGGCGGTTCTGCCGACGCTGCGGGCGGCGTACGACATCGGGGGCGAGGACACCGGAAACGGCGCGGCCCCCGCCGCCACGGAGGCGAACGGGGGCCGCATCGTGCTGGAGCGGGTGGGAAGCGACGTGGTGGGCTGAAAGCGCCCGCCCGGCCGGTTCCCACCCGATGTTCTCAGCCCTCCTCAGTCGTTCTCAGTCATCGGAGTCGGTCTCCGCACCGGCCTTCGACTTCGAGTCGGAGTTCTTGGCCGACCTGCCGTTACGACGGCGGGGCTGGCGCGGCGTGGGCGGGGCCGAGATAGCGGGCTGTGGTGCCGGCCCGCCACCCAGCATCAGCTCGGCGAACGTGGCCATCGCCTCGTCGAGCTGGCCACCGATGCGTCGCTCGGACTCCTCGTTGCTCTTGCGCACCACGGACGCGAAGTAGTCGTTGTCCGGCTGCTGCGACAGCGTTCCCTCGACCTTCGACAGTCCCGACTTGATCGAGCCGTCCAGGTCGCCCAGCTGCGACCCGACGTTCTCCTCGACCTTGTCGAGACGGGACGAGAGCTCGTCGAGCCTGTTGCCCAGTTGCTCCAGCCGCTCGCCCAGTGTGTCGAGTCGGGCGCTGGGGTCGAACGTCTCGGCGGTGTCGGACATCGCCGAGCGCAGCGTGTCGGTGCTGGCGGTGAGGCGCTCCTTGGAGTCGGTGTCGAGGCGCTCGACACGCTCCTTGAGCGTCGTCTCCAGCGTGTCGATGCGCTCCCGCACCGGGCCCTGGACCGCTGCGGGAACAGAGTCGAGCTTGTCGTCCTGCTTGTCGAGGTGGTTGCCCAGTTCGTCCAGCCTGCGGTGGATGTTCGAGAGCTTGTCCTCGAGGCCGTCCATCCGGCCTGCCACACCCTCGAACCGTGCCGCGACCCCGTCGAGCCTGCCGTCCAGCTGCCCGAACGGCTTGGCGAGCTTGTCGACGATCGCCTCCACCGACCGGGCGAGGTCGGCCAGCGCGTTGTCCTGCGCCTCCAGGCGGGTCATGGCCTCGTCGAGGCGCTCAGCGAGCACGCTCATCTCGGTCCGGTCGGGCAGCTCGGAGAGCCGTTTGCGAACGGCACCGAGCGAGTCCACCGGCGCGAGCCGTGCGTAGATGTCGTCCAGCGCGTCGAAGATCTGCTGCTGTTCGCTTTCTCGGACCTCGGCCGCGCGCACCAACATGTTGCGCATCCGGTCGAAGGACGGAGCTGCGAGTTGGTTGTCAGTCGTCACTGCGGTGTCCTTCATCGGCGGGGAAAAGGATGGGACGTGTTCGGCAGCCTATCCATCGCCGGAATGGCGCGGCTAGCGCCCCCGGGAAATTGCGCGTGACATCGCGTCCGTTCGTCTCGGTATCGCCTTCGCCGCACCCCGCTGCCCCGCGAAAACAACGAAGCGGTCAACCGTTTGCGGACGGGTCGCGGGAGTGGTTCGGCAGGCTGGTTCGGGAGGTTAGGCGGGTTCCGACGAAAGTCGCCCGGAGGCCATCTCGGCGTCGCTGCGGGTCCGCTCGCGGGCAGGCCGCGGGAGAGTAGTGTCACTACATGGACACCACAAGTGCCCCGAGCAGGGAAGAACTACGTCAGGCCCCGAAGGTTCTGCTCCACGATCACCTGGACGGCGGCTTGCGTCCCCGCACCGTCGTCGAGCTGGCGGACAGCACCGGTTACGACGGGCTTCCGACCACCGACGTCGACGAACTCGGCCGCTGGTTCACCGAGGC
>NZ_DAHVQP010000048.1:0-8194 GCF_027317685.1 Saccharomonospora sp. | reverse complement strand
CGCCAGCGACGGGTTCACCACGCTGAACGTGATCTCCACGATCGGCGCCTACATCCTGGGTGCGTCCACGCTGCCGTTCATCTGGAACGTCTTCAAGAGCTACCGCTACGGTGAGATCGTCACCGTGGACGACCCGTGGGGCTACGGCAACTCGCTGGAGTGGGCCACCAGCTGCCCGCCGCCGCGGCACAACTTCACCGAGCTGCCCAAGATCCGTTCGGAGCGGCCCGCGTTCGAGCTGCACTACCCGCACATGGTCGAGCGGCTGCGTACTGAGGGCTACACGACCTTCACCGGTAAGCCGTTGCCGCGTAAGGACGCTGTGGACGCACCGTCCGAGCTCATCACCTCGGCTGCGATGCCGGGTGATCGGGACAAGGACAACGCAAGCGAGCAGTGAGGGCAGTGAGAGGGGAGTCCTAGCCACGGGTAACGAAGCCGAGGGAGGCACAGTGAGTCCCACCCCCGTCCTGATCACCACGACGGGGCCGGACAAACCCGGGGTGTCCTCGGTGCTGTTCGCGGCCCTGACCCAGCGGGGTGTCGAGGTCCTCGACATCGAGCAGGTCGTGATCCGCGGACAGCTCGTCCTCGGCGTGCTCGTGACCGTCGAGGACGATCCGGAGGGCCTGCAGGAGAAAGTCGAGCAGGCCATGGCCACGGTGTCGATGAACGTGGATGTGCGGATCGGGTCGGCCATCGGTTCCGATCCGTTCGCACCCGCGCAACGCGGGTCCACACACGTTCTGGTGTTGCTCGGCAGGCCGGTGACGGCGCGCGCGTTCACCCAGGTGGCGCGCAGGCTCGCGGAGGTCGGTGCGAACATCGACACGATCCGGAGCATCGCCGATTACCCCGTCACCGGCCTGGAGCTCTACGTCTCGGTGGCAGAGGACACCCCCGAGGCCGACAGCGAGTTGCGCACTATGCTCGCCGACGTCGGTGCACGGGGTGGACTGGACGTTTCGATCGAACGCGCCGGGCTGTCGCGGCGGGCCAAGCGTCTCGTGGTGTTCGACGTCGACTCGACCCTCATCCAGGGTGAGGTCATCGAGATGCTCGCCGCGCACGCCGGGGTCGAGCCCGAGGTACGCGAGATCACCGACGCGGCCATGCGCGGCGAGTTGAACTTCAGCGAGTCGCTGACGCGCCGGGTGGCGTTGCTCAAGGGGCTGCCCGAGTCGGTGCTCGACGAGGTCGCCGCACGGATCGAGCTCACACCCGGTGCCCGCACCACGGTGCGGACGTTGAAGCGGCTCGGTTTCCGCTGCGGTGTGGTCTCCGGAGGGTTCACCCGCATCATCGAGGGACTCGCCACAGAATTGGGACTCGACTTCGCGGTCGCCAACGAACTGGAAGTGGTGGACGGAGTCCTCACCGGCCGGATCGTGGGCGAGGTCGTCGACAGGGCGGGCAAGGCGGAGACCCTCAAACGGTACGCCGCCGGCTACGGCATTCCGCTGGCTCAGTGCGTGGCCGTCGGGGACGGGGCCAACGACATCGACATGCTCACCGCCGCGGGCATGGGCATCGCGTTCAACGCCAAACCGGCCCTGCGGGAAGTGGCCGACGCGGCACTGTCGTACCCCTATCTCGACGCGGTGCTGTTCATGCTCGGTGTCACCCGCGCGGAGGTGGAGGCGGCCGACGTCGCGGACGGACTGCCGCTCGTCCGGCCATGATGGCTCCCGACAGCGCCCGCGAATCGGTCCTGGCTCCGGTGGCGGCGCGTTACGCGTGGTGGCTCGGATTGTCCGCTGAACGGGCCGCGGAACGTGACGTACCGCCCGAACAGGTCTGGGCGATGCCCGTGGTGCTGCGCATGGAGAAGACACATCCGCCGGCGCGGACCCCGCTGCTGGAAGCCGCCGCCGGTGCCGCTCTTTCCGTGTGCCTCGACGACGAGGCCCGCCCGGGCGGTGCTTGGTACGAACCGCTGCACACGTGGACGTCGGGCCACATCCGCAAGGTGGCGCGTCGCGCGAGGGGTGCGCACTGGGAGGCGGTGCAGCACCTGCCGGGTGTGACCGTCGACGTGGACGGTGCGCAGGCCCGAGCGCTCGTGCCCTGCCGGGTCGGCGACCTTCCCCGCGAGGTGGCGCGGCTTCAGATCTCCGGCAGTGACCTGCCGGCTGACGACCCGGGGCCGGCTCCGGACGGCCTGCCCGTGTTGCTGCTGAACCCCGAGGTCCCGATGTCGGCGGGCAAGGCGGCCGCGCAGGTCGGGCACGCCACGATGCTGCTCGCGGCACTGCTCGACGCTTCGGCGCTCGCCGAATGGGCAGCCCACGGTTACCGTTGCGCGGTGCGGGTCGCCGACAGTGGTTTCTGGGACGAAGGGGTGGCCGCGGTGGCGGATCCCCGACGGGCGTGGACTGAACACGGTCTGGTGGCCGTACGCGACGCCGGATTCACCGAGGTCGAGCCGGGCACCGTCACCGTGCTGGCCCGCTGGTCCTGAATCTGCGCTCCGACCGGCCGACCGGTCAGTTCGCCTTCCACACCACGTAGGCCTTGTCGGCGTCGGTGGTCATGGCCTCCACGAACGTGTCGTGATCGAAACCGGGCAACGTCTGTAAGCGTTCGATCAGGGCATCGGCGGCCGGATCACCGCTGGGCACGGCCGTGCCAGTGCCGTCGGAGGCCGCCAACATGAGGAAGACGTCCTCCTTCCACGGCCCCTCGGGAATCACTCTCACGACGACGGCGGACAGATCGGACCAGGTCACGGACTCTTCGGTGCCGTCAGCCAGCAGACGACGGACACCCGTGTCGTCGACACTGACGGAACGAGAACGGGCGCTGGACGAATCGGCGGGCAACTAGATCTCCCTCGAGTTTCGGGTCGGCGTCCACCGTAGTCCCTAGCCGCCGACGGTTCAGGCCGGGGCAGTGGCGTCGAGCCGCCGTAGCGCGTCGCGGACGACATCGGCCCGCTGCGTCGGCCACAGCGGGGGCAGCGAGGCACGCAGGAACCCGCCGTACCGGGCTGTGGCGAGTCGGGAATCCAGCACCGCCACCACGCCCTTGTCACTGCTTGCACGGTGCAACCTGCCCACGCCTTGGGCCAACAGCAGCGCGGCGTGAGTGGCGGCCACGGTGAGGAAACCGTTGCCGCCGCGCGCTTCCACCACGCGCTGCCGTGCCGAGGCCACCGGATCGTCGGGGCGGGGGAATGGCAGGCGGTCCACGATGACGAGCGACAGCGACGGACCCGGAACGTCCACTCCCTGCCACAGCGACAGGGTGCCGAACAGACACGTGCGTGGGTCCTCGGCGAACTTGTTGACCAGTAGCGACGTCGAATCCTCGCCCTGACACAGAATCGGATACGCGAGTCGGTCACGCAGCTCTTCGGTGGCCTGCTTGGCAGCCCGCATGGACGAGAACAACCCGAGGGCGCGACCGCCCGCCGCGTCGATCAGCTCCGCGATCTCGTCCAACGCCGCCTGGCCGAGCCCGTCACGACCCGGGCGGGGCAGATGCCCCGCGACGTACAGGATGCCGTTGCGACGGTAGTCGAACGGCGATCCGACGTCCAACCCGTTCCACCGTGGCCCTGTGTCGTCCTCCGCCGGTGGTGGTTTCTCCGTAGCGGTGCCCTGTGCCCGCTCGGCGTGTGGCGAAGTCGGGGGCAGGCCCCACTGGCGGGCCATCGTGTCGAACGTGCCGCCGAGCGCGAGCGTCGCCGAGGTGAGCACGGTCGTGGTCGTCCCGAAGATCCGTTCGCGCAGCAGCCCTCCGACACCGAGCGGCGCGACGTGCAGGGCGGGTGGCCTCGGGTTCGTCGACTGTCGATCGCCCGAGCGCCACACCACGTCGCGACGGTCGGCGGCATTTTCCTCGAACGCCTCCAGCAACCGCACGGCGGTGTCGTGCACGTCGTCGAGCGCCGACCGAGCGAGCTTGCGTTTGGTGGCTTCCTCGGGGGACTCCCTGCGGTCGGAGCCGAGCGCGGTGAGACAGGCATGCGCTGCGTCCCGCACGGCGGCGAGCGCTCCACCCAGTGCTTCCGGCAGGACGTCGAGTCGGCCCGGCGGCACGTCCTCCAGTATCAGGGACAGGCCCTCACCGGCCTCCAACAGCCGGTCGGCGATCTCTGAGTCGATGAGCCTGCCGCACCGCCGTGTCGCCGTGGACACCATGGTGGGCGACAGGTCGGCCGTGGCCGTCGACGTCACCCGGTCCACCAACTCGTGCGCCTCGTCGATGATCGTGACGTCGTGCTCGGGCAACACCTGGTAGTCCTGCAACGCGTCGATGGCCAACAGCGCGTGGTTGGTGACCACGATGTTGGCTCTGCCCGCCTCCGCGCGGGCGAGTTCGGCGAAGCAGTCGTCGCCGACGGGACAGCGGGTCGCGCCGAGACATTCCTTCGCGGTCACCGAGACCTGTCGCCATGCCTGCTCGGACACACCCGGGACCAGCTCGTCACGATCACCCGTCTCGGTGTCGGACGACCACTCGTGCAGGCGCTTGACCTCACGACCCACGCGTGAGACGGCGAACGGGTCGAACAGGGAGGTGTCCTCGGGTTCGTCTTCGGGACCGGAGTGCACGCGATGCAGACACAAGTAGTTGCGCCTGCCCTTGAGGATCGCGAACGTCGGCTCCACGCCGAGTGGTTTCTTCAGTGCCTTGGCCAGTCGAGGAAGGTCGCGGTCGACGAGCTGGCGTTGCAGCGCGATCGTCGCGGTCGAGACCACCACGGTGGTTTCGGAGGCCACGGCGTGACGGATGGCCGGGACCAGGTAGGCGAGTGACTTTCCGGTGCCCGTGCCCGCTTGCACGGCGAGGTGTTCGCCCGTGCGGATGGCGCGGTCCACGGCGTCGGCCATGCGTAGTTGGCCTTCACGCTCGGTACCGCCCACCGCTTCGACGGCGTGGGAGAGGAGTTCGCGGACACTGGGCAGGTCCGAAGGGGCACCGGTCACGACCCGAGACGTTACCCCCGAGCCGGTTCACGGCTACACAGACTGCGGACACGGCTACGCAGGCTGCGGACACGGCTGCACAGGCTGCGGACACGCCGGGGATCAACGGAGGCGGGTGAGGACCTTCAGTTCCTCGCGGTCGGGGAGACCCGTGGACTCGCCCGGGACGGTGAGGGCGAAGGCGCGGCACGCGGCGGCGGTACGCAGCCTCCGGTCCGGTGACGCCCCCGCCAGGAACTCGGCGAGATAGCCCGCGACGAAGGCGTCGTCGGCGCCCTCCGTGTCCACCGACCGCACGGGATAGTTCGGCACGTCGTATCGAGAGCCGTGCAGTTCGGCCACCGCGCCACGCGGACCGAGTTCCACGATCACCTGGTCCGGTCCCAGCTCGGCCAGGCCCGCGGCGAGCTCCTGCGGGTCGCCGTCGAGTCCCAGCAGCCGCGCCGCGTCGTCTCCGGCGAACACGATGTCGCACAGCGACACGAGGTCGTAGAGGATGTCCGCGGCGTCCTCCGGGTACCAGAGTGCGTGGCTGTAGTCGATGTCGATCGACACGGGGACGCCCTCGTCGTTGGCGATCTCGGCCGCGGCGAACGCGGCCTTTGCCGCCGAGTCGGACAGGCCGGGGGTGAGGCCGCTGAGGTGGAGCACACCGGCCGCGCGGATGCGGTCCTCGGGGATGTCCTCCGGACACAGCCTCGTCCCCGCGCTGCCGTGGCGGTAGTAGGCCGAGCGGGTGACATCCGCGTTGCGGAAGTCTTTGAGCATCAGCCCGGTGGGCGCCTGCCGGTCCGTGCGTACCGCCGAGGTGTCCACCCCTTCCTCACGCAGGCGCAGCAGCACCAACGCGCCGGGTTCGTCGGCACCGAGTCGGCCGGCCCAGGCCGCCGGCGCGCCCAGCCGGGCCACACCGATGGCGACCATGGCTTCGGACCCCGCGATACCGACGTCGACGGATCTCGCGTGCCGTAGCTTCCCCGCCGGGGTGCTGAACACCGCGAGCGCCTCACCGAAGGTCAGCAGCCCCGTACCGGTCACGAAGCGACCTTCGGGGTTCCGACCACGGTCACGCCCGCCTCGTGCAGTTCGGCCAGCGCTTTGTCCACCGTGGACCGTAAGACGCCCGCCGTGAGGTCGGCGAGGACACGAACCGTGAGCCCGTTGCGCTTGGCGTCGAGCGCGGTCGCCCGCACACAGTGGTCGGTGGCGATGCCGACGACGTCCACCTCCGTCACGTTCCGGGAGGCGAGCCAATCGGCGAGCTGTTCGCCCGAATCGGTCTCGCCCTCGAAGCCGGAGTAACCGTGGCTGTACTGCCCCTTGGAGAACACCGCCGTGATCGGGGAGATGTCCAACCGCGGGTGGAAACTCGCACCCGGTGTGTCGGCGACGCAGTGCCGCGGCCACGAGCGCACGAAGTCGGGGTCGTCGCTGAAGTGCTCACCCGGATCGATGTGGTGGTCGCGTGTGGCGACGACGTGGTCGTACGTGGCGCCGGAGCCGTCTCGCAGGTAGGTCGAGATGGCCTCGGCGACCTCGGCCCCTCCGGTGACCGCGAGCGACCCTCCTTCGCAGAAGTCGTTTTGCACGTCCACCACGATCAGCGCGGTAGCCATGTTCACCTCCAGATCGACTGTGAGCCCACGTGTCGGCTACAAGGGCTACAAGAAGGTCGTGGGGATGGCGGGGTCGCCGCTCGACAACTTCAGTCCTTCCCACGGAAGGCTCACCAGTCCGTGGCGCAGCCGTTGCCTTGCGTCCTCAAGGGTGGGCAGGTCGTCCACCGGTTGTCCAGCACGCATCAGCGGGATGTGGAGCTGTTTGTCGTGCTCGGCCGGCTCCGGTGGGTTGTCGATCGGGTAGACGATCTCCTCCAGTGCAGTCCCGGTCGGTTTGTGGCGGCGGAGTGCGGCCTTGCGGCCACCGCGGGAGGCCTTGTCCTCGCTGCGTTTCGCCACGGCCCTTCCGTTCACTTCGACCAGTTTGTAGACCATGCCCGCGGTGGGGGCGCCGGAGCCGGTCACGACGGAGGTGCCGACGCCGTAGGCGTCCACGGGTTCGGCGCGCAGCGCGGCGATGGCGTGTTCGTCGAGATCCCCGGAGACGACGATGCGGGTGTCCTTGGCCCCGAGTGCGTCGAGCTGCTCCCGGGCCTGCCGGGCGAGGACGCCGAGGTCACCGGAGTCGATGCGGATGGCGCCGAGTTCCGGCCCCGCCACGCGCACGGCGGTCTCGATGCCGCGGGTGATGTCGTAGGTGTCCACCAGCAGGGTGGTGTCGGTGCCCATGTTGTCGACCTGGGCGCGGAACGCGGCTTCCTCGGTGTCGTGCAGCAGCATGAACGCGTGCGCGACGGTGCCTCGCGTGGGAATGCCGTAGCGGCGACCCGCTTCGAGGTTGGAGGTGGTGGCGAACCCGGCGAGGTAGGCGGCGCGGGCAGCGGCGACGGCGGCGTACTCGTGGGCGCGGCGGCCGCCCATCTCGATGATGGGACGCCCGTTGGCCGCGGCCGACATCCGCGCGGCGGCGGAGGCGACGGCGCTGTCGTAGTTGAGGATCGACAGCACCAGGGTTTCGAGCAGGACGCTTTCGGCAAAGGTGCCGCGTACGGTGAGGATGGGGGAGCCGGGGAAGTACAGCTCGCCCTCGGGGTAGCCGTCGACGTCGCCGGAGAAGCGATAGTCGGCGAGCCAGTCGAGTGTGGTCGAGTCGACGACGGCCGTCTGCTCCAGTTGCGCGAGTTCGGCGTCGGTGAAACGGAAGTCCGCGATGGCGTCGAGGACCCGCTGGGTGCCCGCGACCACGCCGTACCGTCGACCCGAGGGAAGCCTCCGCGCGAACACCTCGAACACGCAGTCGCGCTCGGCCGTCCCATCGCGGAGTGCACTGGCCAGCATCGTGAGTTCGTAATGGTCGGTGAGCAGCGCGGTGCTGCTCCCGCTCGCCGTGGAGGACATGCCGAGAGATTATTCGCTAAGCGGCTCGCGGGTGGGGATCCGCCCTTCCGGGGCAGTGATGCGAGCTCATCGCCGCAGGCCCCGGTGAGGAGTCCCGTCGGGTACTCACCCGCGTGGCCGACCTGGTGGCATGGCGTCCCGGCCGCCCGTGACACCATGGTTGTATGACCACACCCGTCGAGGCCGAAGAAGCACTCGGTGCCGATGTGGGCTCCGAGGACCGACCGTGGCAGACGATTGTGTGGAACGACCCGGTCAACCTCATGTCCTACGTGACGTACGTGTTCCAGAAGATCTTCGGAT
>NZ_DAHVQP010000043.1:0-7761 GCF_027317685.1 Saccharomonospora sp. | reverse complement strand
AGCAGCATGGGTTTGGTGACCCAGCCGAAGATCGGCGGCAGATTGAAAGCTTCCGCCGTCGGCGGCGTGAATTCGTCGCCTGCGGCTAGTACCAGCGCGCCCAACTGGGCTCCTTCCGAGTTCTCCCGGCCGGCGTTCACTCCGCCGGGGGAATCGTCACAAACCTGGACTTAACGTACCGGATACAGTTCCGGCACCATGCAGGGCATCCCCTATGTATAGGGGTGAAGCCTGTGGCGGACGATACCAGGGGTGTCATAGGCAGCCGTACGGGCGTACTTCTTGATCGCTCAACCGGGGAGCCACGCTCATTCGTCCGGGGAATGCTGGGCCGTTCGAGGGACGACGATCGTCGGGGTCCGCGTCGTCTTGAACGCCACGACTTCGGCCACCGCCCACGCGACCACGACCACCAACATGCCGAACGCCAACGCGGGTCTGCTGAAACTGTCCACGTCCTTCAACAGCAGCATGACCACCAGCAACACGGTCATCTTCACTGCGTAACCGCCCAATGCCAGCCCCATGAGAGCGCTGGGCGGGCGCGTCGCCGCCACCCGCATCATCGTGATCGTCACCAGGGACGAGCCGAAACCCAACACCACCCCGAATCCGGAACCCACGAGTCCTAATTCGCCGGCGGTCAGCGTGGCGACGCCGATCGTGACCAGAGCCAACGGCAATGTCAGCCGTAGGCCCCAGCGCAGAATCGCGTCGGCGAGCAGGTAGATCGACTTCGCGTGGACCGCGCGGGCCTCGGCGCGGGCGGCCTCGTCGTCCGCCTCGCTGTTCACCGCGTCGGGCGTCGTGCCGCCCTCCACTGAGTTCATCCCGTCGCTCCCTGATCACCGTGCCCGACTGTCGATCGACTCGTCGCCCCGGCCGTGTCGCGCCGGAGATGGCCTCGACGGCCCGAGCGATCCGGGAAACAGCCTAGGTGGTGGTGCTCTCGCGTTGCCGTCTCAGCCGGGGAACAAGTGAGATGAGAGCCGCGACCACCAAGCCTGCGCACATCGTCCAGAACACGGCGCTGGTGTCGAAGAGAGTGACCGCGACGGCACCGAACGCCAACATCCCCGCCCACAGGTAGATCAGCAGAACCGCCCTGCGCTGGGAATGCCCGATCTCGAGCAACCGGTGGTGCAGGTGCATCTTGTCGGCGGCGAAGGGGCTCTCCCCCCGGCGCGTCCGGCGGATGACGGCCAGGACGAGGTCGAGCAACGGCAGGAACAGCACGGCCGCCACCACGAACAACGGGGACAGCAGCGCGACGACGTCGGTCGCGTCGAACGAGATGTAGTTGATCCTTCCGGACGCGGAGGTACTGGCGGCGGCGAGCATCAGGCCGATCATCATCGACCCCGAGTCGCCCATGAAGATCTTCGCCGGCTGGAAGTTGTGCGGAAGGAACCCGAGACACGCACCGGCCAGAGTCGCGGCGATGAGCGCGGGCGGATACGTACCCACGTCACCACCGGACTGGGCGAGCAGACCGAGCGAGAACGTACACGTCGCCGCTGCCGCGATGAATCCGAGACCACCGGCCAGACCGTCGAGACCGTCGACGAAGTTCATCGCGTTGACCATGACGACCACCAGCAACACGGCCAGCAGCCCGCCCTGGTTCCGGTCAAACATGAGCACATTGCCGAGAGCGTCGGCGTCGCCGCCCCAGGGCACCCACAGCGAGACCCACTGCACTCCGAACAACACGAGGATGCCCGCGCACATGACCTGGCCCGCGAGCTTGGTCCACGCATCGAGCTCGAAACGGTCGTCCAACGCGCCGATCAACACGATCACGCCGCCGCCGAGGAGAACCGCGATCGGGTCGAACGAATACTCGAAGGCACGTCTGAGCACCGGAAGCTGGTGCGCCATCGCCATGCCTCCGACCACGCCGAAGTACATGGCGACGCCGCCCATCCTCGGGATCGGCACGACGTGGACGTCACGCTTGCGGGGAATGGCGACGGCTTTCACCTTGATGGCGAATCGGCGCACGACAGCGGTGAGCAGGAAAGTCAGCGCGGCGGAAACGAGACCGACGAGAAGGTATTCCCGGATCGGAAGGCCGGCGGGTACGGCGGAATTCACGACCGCGTCACCTTCCGAAACCGGTGCGAAGGACACACGGGAAGATCACAATGCGCAACGTTATCGCTACCGATCACAGTCACTGCGCCCGGCCGATCTCCATACCGAGTGCTTCCGACACCGCCTCGGCACTGACGGCGCCCTCTCGCAACAATGACGGGCTCTCTCCGGTGAGATCCACGATCGTGGAAGGCACGGCCTCACCACTGGGACCACCGTCGAGATACACCGCAACGGACCCACCGAGCTGCTCCCTGGCCTCCTCCACCGTGGAAGCCGCAGGACGCCCAGAGACGTTCGCACTGGAGACAGCCATGGGGCCGACCTCGCGCAGCAATTCGAGCGCCACGGGGTGAAGCGGCATACGCAGCATCACCGTGCCGCGCGTGGTACCGAGATTCCAGTGCAGACTCGGCGCGTGCGAGACGACGATCGAGAGATCACCGGGCCAGAACGCCTCGATGAGGGTCCTGGCCTCCCGGGACAGTCCCAGCACCAGCCCGTCCACGGTGGACCAAGAACCGACGAGGACCCCGACCGGCATGTCGGGTCCCCGGTGCTTGGCCTGGAGCAGAGCCCGCACCGCCTCCGCGTCGAAGGCGTCGGCGCCGATCCCGTAAACGGTGTCGGTCGGCAGGACCACAAGCCTGCCCGAACGCACCGCCGAGACGGCCGCCGCCAATCCGTCGGCCCTCGTGTGCGGTTCACTGCAGTCGTACACCGCGCTCATGCGCGTCAGCTTAGCGATGCCCTTCCGAGGAGCCATCGCCCGCGGTTCACACCCTCCGCGCGGTCACGAAGCGGGGACGACCAGCGAGATCGTTGTGTGTGGTCACGTCGGTGAGCACACGGCGGACCTCCAACAGTGGCGGCACCGACTTCGCGTGGGTGTCGTCATGTTCGATGGCGACACCACCCCCGGGCCGCAACAGTCGGGCCGCCATCGTGACGACGTGCCGGATGATGTCGAGTCCGCCCTCCGCTGCGAACACGGCCTGGGGTGGATCGTAATCGGCGACCTCGGGCGGCACGGGGGTTCCTTCCGGGACGTACGGCGGGTTGCACAGCACCAGGTCCACCAGTCCGTCGAGCTCGGCGAACACCGTGTCATCGGTCACATCGCCGGAGTAGAGCCTGATCGGTGTGTCCCCCGCCTCCGCGCGAAGGTCGGCGTTGTGACGGGCCCAGGCCAACGCGTTCGGGTCGTTGTCCACCGCGTAGACGACCGCGTCCGGCCTGGCCTCGGCCACGGCCAGCGCGAGTGCGCCCGAACCGGTACACAGGTCGACCACCACCGGGTACTCGCGCCCTTTGAGCAGCCGCAGTCCCCACTCCAGCAGCAGTTCGGTCTCAGGGCGCGGAATGAACACGCCTGGCCCCACCTGAACGCTGACACCGCCCACCACGGCCTCGCCGGTGAGGTACTGCAGCGGTACGCGTTTAGCCCGTTCGGCGACGAGCCGCCCGATGGCTTCCACCACCGGAGGATCGACGAGGGGGACCAGCGGCAACCTGCCACGCTCCACGCCGAGCACGTGGGCGGCGATGAGCTCGGCGTCGGTACGTGGCGATGCCACACCGGCCTCCTCGAGGGTGCGAGCAGCCTCCAACAACGCCAATCGCAGGGGCAGTCTCTTCACGGTCCCAAGCCTGGCACATGCCTCCGATGGAGTTCTCGCAAGTACCGCCGAAACGGACACCGACCATGTCGGACGCCGTTCACCGCGCGCGGACTCCCGAAAAGCTCTTGGGGGCCACAACAAGGATCACAAGATCGATGTTCGAGCCGATCCGTGTCTTTCCCCGGGCGCGAACCGGTCCGACCCCCACACTGAGAACCGAGGCGCCACAACGGAAACGATCCTCCACTTCAGACACCATCGTACACGTCGGCGACGTCTTCCCCCGAAAAACAGCCACCGGATAGCGCGAGCACGGACCACCGTCGGGACGGACGAACCTCGGTGGACACACCGACACCCTCGAGCGACCACGCCACCCAGCTTTCGCCGATCCGGGCCGCCTGTGGGCTCACCTCATCAATCGCCGGAGACCTGTGCCTCGGCCATCCGCTCCTCACGGTCGGCGGCGAGCAACGCCTCGAGCACACCGGACAATTCGCCGTCCAGGACCTGGTCGAGGTTGTACGCCTTGTAATTCACGCGATGGTCGGAGATCCGGTTCTCGGGGAAGTTGTACGTGCGTACACGCTCCGAACGGTCGACCGTCCGCACCTGCGAACGACGGGCGTCGGCGGCCTTCGCCGCGGCCTCCTCCTCGGCCAACGCCTGCAACCGCGCCTGCAACACCTGAATAGCACGAGCCCGGTTCTGGATCTGCGACTTCTCGTTCTGACACGACACGACGATGCCGGTCGGCAGGTGTGTCACACGGACAGCCGAGTCGGTGGTGTTGACACTCTGCCCACCGGGACCCGACGAACGGAACACGTCGATACGCAGATCGTTCGGATCGACCTCGACCTCGATCTCCTCGGGCTCCGGGTAGATCAACACTCCTGCGGCGGAGGTGTGAATACGGCCCTGCGACTCGGTGGCCGGCACCCGCTGCACCCGGTGTACTCCACCCTCGAACTTCAGGCGCGCCCACACGCCTTCGGCTTCGGCGCCCTTGCTCTTGACGGACACCGTGACGTCCTTGTAGCCACCCAGATCCGACGGGGTCGCGTCGAGGATCTCCGCCGTCCAACCCTGCCGCTCGGCGAAGCGCAGATACATCCGCAGCAGGTCACCGGCGAAGAGCGCGGACTCCTCCCCGCCCTCTCCCGATTTGATCTCCATGACGACATCGGAGCCGTCGTACGGATCGCGTGGCAGCAGCAGCTCCGCCAGCTTGGCCTCCAACGCGGACACCCGCTCGGCAAGGCGATCGGCCTCCTCGGCGAACGAGGCGTCCTCCGCCGCCAACTCCCGGGCCGTGACGAGGTCCGAACGCGTCGTCTCCAACTCGTCCACCGTCTTGGCCACGGGCGAAAGCTCAGAGTAACGGCGCCCCAACTTGCGGGCACGCGCCTGATCGGCGTGCACCGCCGGGTCCGCCAGCTGCTCCTCAAGCTCGGCGTACTCGTCGAGCAGCCCCCGCAGTGTTTCCGATTCCACCGGCCGCACCCTTCCTCAGAACGCCTGTACAGGCCATCGTCGAACACGAAACGGCGCCCGCTCCTGCCGTGCTCAGCAGAAGCGGGCGCCGTCGACGAAGCTACTTCTTGCGCTTGCCGTAACGAGCCTCGAAACGCGCCACACGACCACCGGTGTCGAGGATCTTCTGCTTACCCGTGTAGAAGGGGTGGCAGTTCGAGCAGATCTCGACCTGAATGGTGTCGGACGGAGCGGTGCTGCGGGTGGTGAAGGTGTTACCGCAACCGCAGACCACCGTGGTGACGTGGTAATCGGGGTGAATCCCGCTCTTCATGGTGTCCTCTCCTCATGGCCGCCGGGTCCCCGCTGCCCGCGGGGTGAACCGGAGCCGGACGTCAGCGAAAGCAAGTTTGCCAGAAGAACCCAACGCTCTCCCGTGCGCCCTTGTTCCCGCCTGGTCAGTTCTCGTCCGCACCGGGTGTGTTCTTGGAGACCTGCATCAAGAACTCGATGTTGGTCTTGGTCTTCCGCAGCCGGTCCAGCAGCAAGTCGATGGCCTGCTGCGAGTCCAGCGCGTGCAGCACTCGGTGCAACTTGTGGGTCACCGCCAGCTCGTCGGGCGAGAGCAGCAGCTCTTCCTTACGAGTACCCGACGGGTTGACGTCCACCGCGGGGAACACCCGCCGTTCCGCGATCTTGCGGTCGAGCTTGAGCTCGGCGTTACCCGTGCCCTTGAACTCCTCGAAGATCACGGTGTCGCCGGTGGAGCCCGTCTCCACCATCGCCGTGGCGAAGATGGTGAGCGAGCCACCGCCCTCGATATTGCGGGCGGCCCCCAGGAACCTCTTGGGCGGGAACAGCGCCGTCGAGTCGACACCACCGGACAGGATGCGTCCGGACGCCGGGGCGGCGAGGTTGTAGGCCCGACCGAGACGAGTGATCGAGTCGAGCAGCACCACCACGTCGTGTCCCATCTCGACAAGCCTCTTGGCCCGCTCGATGGACAGCTCCGCCACCGACGTGTGGTCCGACGGCGGACGGTCGAATGTGGAGGCGATGACCTCCCCGTTCACCGACCTCTGCATGTCGGTGACCTCTTCGGGACGTTCGTCCACCAGCACCACCATGAGGTGGCACTCGGGGTTGTTCGTGGTGATCGCGTTGGCGATGTCCTGCATGATCGTCGTCTTGCCCGCCTTCGGCGGGGAGACGATCAGGGCACGCTGCCCCTTGCCCACCGGCATCACCAGGTCGATGACCCGGGTGGTGAGCTTGTTCGGCGTGGTCTCCAGACGCAGCCGTTCGTTGGGGTACAACGGCGTCAGCTTGTGGAACTCGGGGCGCTTCTTCGCCACCTCGGGATCCAGACCGTTGACCGAGTCCACCCGCACGAGTGGGTTGAACTTCTGCCGCTGCTGCTCGCCCTCACGCGGCTGCTTCACCACACCCGTGATGGCGTCGCCGCGGCGCAACCCGTACTTACGTACCAGTGACAACGACACATACACGTCGTTCGGCCCCGGCAGGTATCCGGAGGTCCTCACGAACGCGTAGTTCTCCAGCACGTCGAGGATGCCCGCGACAGGCAGCAGGACGTCGTCCTCACGGATCTCGGTGTCGGGACCACCGCTGCCCTCGCCACGTCCACGACGGCGACGATCACGGAAGCGCCGACTCCGCCGGCCCCCACGCTCATCGTCGTCCTGAGCGCTGTGATGGCTGTTCTGGCCCCCACCGGCGTTGCCGTGACCGCGCTGCTGCTTACCGTCGGACTTGCCGTCCCTGCCGTCGCCGTCGCCGTCACCGCGCTGGCTCAGCGCCTCGTCGTCCTGCTGCGGCGCGCCCGACTCCGTCGTGCTCTGCGAGCTCCCACCACGGCTGGAGGAACCTCGGCGGCGCCTGCTCGGCCTGCTGCTGCCACCGCCGTCGTCCTGCGTATCGGCAGACGACCTGCTCTCCTGTCCGGCGTCCTTGGTGTCCCTCGTCTCCTTGGCATCCTTGGCGTCCTTGACGCCCGCGTCGCCGGCCGCCTTGGTGGACTTGTCGGACTTGCCGGGCTCCGCGTCACTTGCGGCGGTCTTTCCCGAAGAAGTCTCGGTACCCGGCTCGGCGGCCTGCTTGGCTTCCTGCTTGGCTTCGCCGCGCTTGACCTTGGTTTCGCCGGTTTCGCCCACACCCTCGAGAGGGAGCGTCGATTCTTCGGCGGCCACACCGCTCGTGCCCGCGGAACCGCTGCTCTTGGTGGTCGTCCTCGTCCGCTTCGTCTTACCCTGACGCTCACGAATGGCGGCGATGAGGTCGCCCTTGCGCATACCCGTGGTGCCGGTGATGCCCAGCTCAGCAGCAAGTTCGCGCAACTCCGCGATCACCATGCCCGACAGCCCGCCGGGCTTCCGCTTCGGGGTCGTTCCCGCGCCGTTGGATCGCGGCGCCTGCTCCCCCGAGTCAGACGTTGCAGACGATGCAGCTTGGGGCTCCACGTCGCCGCTCAACAGATCGGTGTTGCTCACACATGTCCTTCCTGACCGGCCCACACTCCACGCGCAGACCAGCGGACCACCGCCCG
>NZ_DAHVQP010000039.1:0-16779 GCF_027317685.1 Saccharomonospora sp. | reverse complement strand
ACGGCAACGCGTCGATGTAAGCGCGCATGATCCCGACGGGGTCCTCCTCGTCGGCCACGTGGTGCAGGGTGCCGATCTGCATGAGCACCAACGGCTGGTCGAGATCGAGGTGGCCGGTGATCTCCGGGTGGCCCAGGATGGCCTCCGGTTTGGTGAGGTCGCCCTCCACGAAGCGGGTGAACTCGTTCTCCTCCAGCAGCGCCCGGCCGTGGACGTTGCAGATCGGGTCGATGTCCACGTAGACGACGCGAGCCTCGGGGTTGCTGAACTGGGCGACCTCGTGGGTGTTCTGCACGGTGGGCAAGCCGCTGCCGAGGTCGAGGTACTGGTCCATGCCCGCGATCTCGGTGAGGTAGCGCACGACCCGCACGAGGAAGCGGCGGTTCATCTTGCTGACGTCACCCTGGTGGGGCGCCACCTGTTTGGCCATCTCGAAGACTCGCCGGTCGACCTCGTAATTGTCCTTGCCGCCGAGGCTGGCGTCGTAGACGCGAGCGACCGTCGGCTTGGTGGGTTCGAGCTTCGCGGAGGGCGGGATCTCGTGTGCTGTGTCGGACACTACGTCGGGTCTCCTTCCAGCGGCGGAACATGACGGCCGGCACCGTGCCACCGAGCGTGATCATCAACGGCAGTGTGTCAGTTCGGTCATCGCAAAGGAACCCTCCGCACACACCTCGCCGGAGTGGGATCGCGGGCTTCACGGTCGACTATTCGCGTGCAGTCAAGTACGCCACGCCGATAATTGGCCGAAAAGTAACCGAAATGTTGTGGCGAACGTCAAGTTTGCTAGAAGCCGCTCTTGGAGACCTCGCATAGTCGCCAGTGCCCCGATCCGAGTGCGTCGGTCCCCCGCCGGCGTACTCATCCCCCGACATGACAAATGGAGTCGCACATGCGTGCGCGTCAACTCCGGCGAGCCGCCCCGATCGCAATGCTCGCCTCCATGACGCTGATTTCCACTCCTGGCGTGACATTCGCCGACCCTGCCGTGACGCCGTCCGTGCAGGACTCTCAGGTCCGACTGGCGGCACAGCAGGGTGAACAGGACGGTGAGAAGTCGCTCGACAAGCAGATCGAGGACGCGAACAAGGCCCTCGACAAGGCCAAGAAGCAAACCGATCACACCAAGCACAGGCTCGACAACACGACGAGCCAGCACGAGAAGGCGAAGAAGGCCACGGCCGAGGCCCGGGACCGATTGGCGAAGGCTCGCCAGCAGCTCTCCCAGGCCGAGACGGAGCTGGCGAAGGCCGAGGAGCGCGTCAGTGAGCACTCGGCGGCCGGGTTCAGCTTCGACGGCATGGTGAACTCGATTCTCGCCTTCCTGGGTTCGGATGTCACCGACTCGATGAGTCAGGACGTCGAGGACAAGCGCGACGCCGTCGAGCAGGCCAAGAACGCGGTGTCGAACGCCGAGCGCGAGGAGACCAAGGCCGAACAGGCTCGACACAACGCCGAGAAGGCACACGAGCAGGCCGTCTCCGAACAGGACAAGGCTCAGTCCGAACTGGACAAAATGAACGAGCAGAAGAAGTCGGAAGAGGAACAGGCCGGTGGTGGCGGCGCCGCGCCCGCAGCGTCTCCGAGCGGTGTCGTGAAGCCCGCGGAAGGCCGGTTCACCTCCGGTTACGGCCCGCGCTGGGGCAGCACGCACTACGGCGTGGACATCGCCAACGAGATCGGCACTCCCATCTACTCGGCCCTGCCGGGCACGGTGATCTCGTCCGGTCCCGCGAGCGGCTTCGGCCTGTGGGTGCGGGTCCAGCACGACGACGGTTTGATCACCGTGTACGGGCACATCAACGAGTCCCTGGTGTCCGTCGGCCAGCGGGTGGAGGCCGGCCAGCAGATCGCGACGCTGGGTAACCGCGGTCAGTCGACCGGCCCGCACCTGCACTTCGAGGTCCACGAGAACGGCGTGAAGATCGACCCGCTGCCCTGGCTGGAGTCCCACGGCATCGCGCTGTGAGGCACGCCCCGCGGGGCATCGTGAAGACCATTCGCGAGGGCCACCTTCGCCGCGACACCGACGAAGGTGGCCCTTCCCGTGTCACAGGCCGAACACGAACTGGGCCACGAGGAAGTAGATGATCAGCCCGGTGGCGTCGACCAGCGTGGTCACCAAAGGTGCGGAGATCACGGCCGGGTCGATGCCCACGCGTTTGGCCAGCAACGGCATCACCGAGCCGATGGTCGCCGCCCACGCGCACACGGCGACGAGGGAGACGGCCACGCTCGCCGCCACGGTGAGGTCCACGATCAATGTGCCCACCAACAGGGCCACCACGGCGAGCATTCCGCCGAGTACGAGGCCGACCCGGCATTCGCGCCACGCCACCTTCAACACGTCGCGGCTGCGCACCTCGCCCACGGCGATCGCCCGTACCGCGGCCGTGGCCGCCTGCGCGCCCGCGTTGCCGCCCGTGCCGACGAGCAGTGGGATGAACAGCGCCAGCGCCGTGACGCTAGCCAGGGTGTCCTCGAAGAACTGGAGCACGTTCACCGTCAACGTGGCCGCCAGGATCAGCAGCAACAACCACAGCGCCCGCGACCTGGCCAGTTGCACCACGCTCGCCGACATGTAGTGCCCGGTCCACGGGGTCGCCGCGGACTGACGCGCGATGTCCTCGGTGTCGGCCGCCTCAATGACTTCGAACGCGTCGTCGACGGTGAGCAGACCCAGTACCCGGTTCTCGCTGTCGGTCACCGGTAACGCCAGCACGTTGGTGTCCTGCATCAGTCTCGCGGCTTCCTCGACGTCGTCGGTGGCCCGCACCTTCGGGGTCTCCGTGTCGGTGATGTCCAGCACCCGTTGGTCGGGTGAGCTGAGGACGAGGTCGTGTAGTGACACGGTGCCGAGGAAGCAACGCCGCTCGTCGATCACCGGCAGGGTGTAGACGGTTTCGGCGCCGGCTCCTTTATTCCGCACCACCGAAAGCGCTTCCTCGGCGGTGACGTAGTACCGCACCGCGACCGTGTCCGGGCTCATGTAGCGGCCGACGGCGTGCTCGGGGTAGCCGAGCAACGCCGCTGTCAGAGCTCTTTCGTGCGGGCTGAGTCCCGCGAGCACGTGCCGGGCGAACTTGGCGGGCGCCTCCCCCAGCAGGCGGGCACGGTCGTCGGTGTTCATCCGTTCGACCACGTCCCGGAAGGCGTGGCCTCGTAGGCCGGAGAGCACCTTGTGTTGGTCGGTGGGGTCGAGCTCTTCGAACACGGTGAGCGCGCGGTCCTTGTCGAGGAGGCGGAAAAGCAGGACCGCCTGCACCGCGTCGGCCCGGGCGAGTTCGTCGGCGATCTCGTACGGCTGGTGCTCGGCGAGCCACTCCTGCAGTCCTGCGATGTCGTTGTCGTCGAGCAGATCCCGCAGAGTCCGTGCCGGCTGTGCTGTCATAGCCGCTGTGCGCTCCCTCCAGTCCCGCCAACCGGTCGTGCGCCTCCACCAGTACCAACGACCGGGGTACCCGCACGTAAACGTGGTGCGACTCTCGGCTACCCGCGCTCGTCGGTGTTCGCGGAACCTCGCGCGGTAAACCTGTTCCACACCGAACCGGCCGCGCCGGACACGGTTTCACCGACGTCGGTGAACACCTTGAGCAGGGGGTCGGCCGATGTGGCGAACGACTGTTTGTAGGCGCGGGCGGCGGCCTTGACGTCGGTGGCCCAGTCGCGGTGGGGTGGCTCGGCATCCCGCCGGGGGTAGTCACCGGCCAGGATCGCGCGGTATTCCTCGGAGGCCGCCCATTTCTGCACTTGCGCGGCGCGTACGACGGCGAGCGGGTGTGCCAGTGTCTCGATGTTGCGCAGTTTGACGATGCTGTCGCGGATGCTGTCCACCGAGTCGTACTCGTTAGCCTGGCGAAGGAACGCCTCGGTGTCGATGCGGGCCGGGTCGACACCGCCCGCCAGCAGTACGTGGGTGCGCAGCGCGGCGGCGGGGTCCTGTCCGCAGAGCAGTCCGGCTCGGTCGCACGACAGTTCCGACTTGCGGAACCACTCGTTGAGCGCGGCGATGACCGCCCGCAGGCCCAAAGCGCTCATCGGTGTCCACGACATGCTCGTCCGGAGTTGGAGCAGCCGCAGCAGCATGGTGCGGTACACCGCGTGTCCGGACAGCACGTGCCCGAACTCGTGTCCCACGGCGAACCGCAGGCCGTCGAGGTCCAGCAGTTCCACCAGGCCCGTGGTGAGCATCACGAACGGTGTCTCCATGCCGATGGCCATCGCCTGTGGCTCGGCGCCTCGGGCCACGAACACGTCGGGCACCGGGTCGAGGTCCAGGATCTGCGCGCACTCGTGCCGCAACGCGTCGATCTCGGGGTATTGCGCCGGGCCGACGCGGACCGCCGAGCTCAACGCCATCAGTCGTTCGCCACGCTCGTGGAAGAAGCCGGTGACGGTCTTCAGCACCTCGGGGAATCCGGGCACCATGCGCAGCGTCGCCAATGCACCACGGTCGACGGGGTGCTCGTAAGCGCGTGGGCTGATACCGGGGAAACGCACCCGCCCCGAATCGCCGACGCGATAGGACGGGTCGGACGGTGCGGACTCTGCCATCGAACGATCCCTTTCCTCGCCGGTGGGGTTTGTCAGCTTAATAGCCGCCTAGGATCCGCCGGGTGGGAAACCCTCGGACTCTCGACGTGCTCCGGCGCGTCTTCGGTTACGACACGTTCCGTGACAACCAGCAGCAGATCGTCGACCACGTGACCGCCGGTGGCGACGCGCTCGTGCTCATGCCGACGGGCGGGGGGAAGTCGCTGTGCTACCAGATTCCCGCCCTGGTGCGCGACGGCGTCGGTGTGGTCGTCTCGCCGCTCATCGCTTTGATGCAGGACCAGGTGGAGGCGTTGCGCGCCGTGGGAGTGCGGGCGGGTTACCTCAACTCCACGCAGGACCCCGACGAGCGGCGCATGGTCGAGGCCGAGTTCCTCGCGGGTGAGCTCGACCTGCTCTACCTCGCGCCGGAACGTCTGCGCTCCGAGGCCACGATGAGGCTGATCGAACGCGGCCCGGTGTCGGTGTTCGCCATCGACGAGGCGCACTGTGTGTCCCAGTGGGGTCATGACTTCCGGCCCGACTATCTGGAGCTGTCGAAGCTGTCCGAGTGCAGGCCGGACGTGCCGCGTGTGGCGTTGACCGCGACGGCGACCCCGGCCACGCGGGCCGAGATCACCACGCGGCTGCGGTTGGAGGACGCGCGCGTGTTCGTGTCCAGCTTCGACCGGCCGAACATCCAGTACCGCATCGTGCCCAAAAAGGACCCGCGCAAGCAGCTTCTGGACTTTCTGCGCACCGAGCATCCGAACGAGGCGGGCATCGTGTACTGCCTCTCGCGCCGTTCTGTGGAGGAGACCGCCGAATTCCTGAACCGTAACGGTATCGAGGCACTGCCCTACCACGCCGGGCTCGACGCGGCGACGCGTGCCCGGCACCAGGATCGGTTCCTGCGCGAGGAGGGGTCGGTGGTGGTGGCCACCATCGCGTTCGGAATGGGGATCGACAAGCCGGACGTGCGGTTCGTGGCTCACCTCGACCTGCCGAAGTCGGTCGAGGGCTACTACCAGGAGACCGGGCGAGCGGGGCGGGACGGTCTGCCGTCCACGGCGTGGCTGGCGTACGGGCTGTCGGACGTCGTCGCCCAGCGACGGTTGATCGACACCTCCGACGGCGACGCGGCTCATCGCAGGAAGTTGTCCTCACATCTGGACGCGATGCTGGCGCTGTGCGAGACGGTGGAGTGCCGCCGGGTCGGTCTGCTGGCGTACTTCGGGCAGGACTCGCGGCCTTGCGGCAACTGCGACACGTGTCTGTCGCCGCCCGAGTCGTGGGACGGCACCGTGGCCGCTCAGAAGCTGTTGTCCACCGTGGTGCGGCTGCGTCGGGAGCGCGGGCAGAAGTTCGGGGCGGGACAGGTCGTCGACATCCTGCGCGGCAAGCACACGCCCAAGGTCACGCAGCACCGGCACGACGAGTTGTCGGTGTTCGGTGTCGGCTCCGATCTCAGCGAGGTCGAGTGGCGCGGAGTCGTCCGGCAGTTGCTCGCACAGGGACTGCTCGCCGTCGAAGGCGATTACGGCACGCTCGTCACCACGGAAGCTTCCGACGAGGTGCTGTACCGCGGTCGCACCGTCCGGATGCGACGCGATCCGGACAGGGTCGCCGTGCGGTCGTCGCGGGCCACGGCCAAGAGGTCCGCGGCAGCTGTGCCCGTGGAGTTGGACAGCGAGGCGGCCGCGTTGTTCGAGCAGTTGCGTGTGTGGCGGGCCACGACCGCGAAGAGTCAGGGCGTTCCCGCCTACGTCGTCTTCCACGACGCGACGTTGCGACAGATCGCCGCACTGCGTCCGACCTGCCTCGATGAGCTGGGCACCGTGAACGGTGTCGGGGAGAGCAAGCTGGCCAGATACGGCGACCAGGTACTCGAGATCATCACCGGAACATGAATTCTTTTCAGCAAGTTCCGGGCCAAGATTCATCCTATCGGGTCATTTGAGAAATCCCGAGCCAATACGCCCCGTGCTTTACTCATCACACAGACGGGTAGCACTCACTCCACAATCGGGCTCCCGGTTACTCTGGGCGATCTCGAAGATTCCGAATATCCACTGGTCAACGACGTTTAACCCTTTTTTCCACCATTAACAGTGACCCACATCACCGCATGATCGGGTGAGTTCACTTAGCTTTATTTTGCCGTGTGTAAAGGTCGACTTTCTTGTAGCTTCATGAACGGTTGCGGTGAATTCCCTACCGCAGCAGAACGTCACTCGAGTCGATAGGAATGGGATAAGGTGTTCAAGAAGAGTGCAATTGTCGCCTCTGCCGCGGCCGGACTGCTGATGATCGGCTCGCCCGCTTTCGCGACCCCGGACGAGGTCGAGGACAACACCGGCCAGGTGGGCCTGGTCAACGTCGACGACGTCCTCAACGAGAACAACATCGGTGTCTGCGACAACAACATCAACGTGCTCGGCGTGCAGGTGACCGACGTCCTGAACGGGCTCGGCCTGTCGCTGCTCTCGCCCGCCGGGGAGACCGAGGGCACCTCCGTCAACTCCTGCATCACCGAAGCCGAGAACAACTGAGCCTCGTTCTCCAGCTACGGGTGGGAGACCAACTGGTCTCCCACCCGTTTCATGTTCAGCACCGGTCCGCCATGGCGACCGTCGCGGCCCACTGGACCCGGGAACGCGGCGGCACCCGGCGGTCACGGTGATCCAGGAAGCCGAATCGGGCTTTCCGGCAGTGCCCGTGAGTAACAACCGTCGAAGACCGGCTCGGAAAGCCAGGACTTCACGAAACGAATCGACCTACGACGTGAGCGGTGTCGAGCGAGCCCCGGGCCGGCACAGCCGGTTGCGGACACGGCATCGGCCTCGTCCCGCACCACTACCCGCCACCACCGCCACCTTCACCGCCTCCACCGAACTCCTCGGCACCGGTTTCGTCCCCGATGGCTTCCCGAAGAGCGCCGACTAAGGATTCTGCGGCGCATTCCGAATTCGAGAGACCAAGCACCCGAGGCCGGAATTCGAACCTTATTTCCAGTTTTTCACGACATTTCTTCGACGTCCCGGCGACGGCGAACACCCGCCCGAGTCGGGTTGCGCGCCGGCCGGGTTCGTGCTGATGTATCAGGTTCGGCGCTTACCCGCCACCCGCCACCCGCATGGCCCAGTCCCAGGCCACACGGCCCGTGTCACCCAACTCCACGTACGTCCAGCGGCTCGGTGAACAGGCTCTCGACACGACCTCGACACGACCTCGAATCCCCCACACCACTTCAGTGCGCTAGCGCGGCGATACCGACAGTGCCTGCGCGATCTCTCTGCCCAGAGCGTGAGTGGCGGCGTGGGGCGGCTGGCCGACCTGGACGACGATCGACCCGCCGAACGGCTGCCGCTCGACCACCTCGATGCGCTTGCCCAGCCCGATGGAACGTTCGGCGAGGTAACGCAGCAGTTCGGGATCGGTGTCCCACACCCGCACGATCTCGCCCACGGTTCCAGCCGGCAGTTCCTCCAGCAGCTTGGTGGACACCTCCTCCACCGAACCATCCACGGCCGGGATCGGATCACCGTGCGGGTCGCGCACCGGGTTGCCGAGCTTTGTGGCGATGCGTTCGATCAGCAAGTCGGACACCACGTGTTCGAGCAAGTCCGCCTCGGCGTGCACCTCGTCCCAGGTGTAGCCGAGCTCGGACACCAGGAACGACTCGATGAGCCGGTGTCTACGCAGCACCGACCGGGCGAGCAACCGTCCCTCGGGGGTGAGCCCGATACCGCGGTACGGCACGTGTTCGACCAGACCCTGCTGAGCCAGCTTGGTCACCATCCCCGACGCTGAAGAGGGGCTCACCTCCATGCGCGTGGCCAGGGCCGTGTTCGTGACGGCCTCGCCACGCTCTTCCAGGCCGTAGATCGCCCGCACATAGTCCTCGATCGAGGCCGACCGACGGTTCGAGCCAGCAACCATACTTCCTACGATACGTACTGTTCAGCCACGCCAGCGATAGCGCACCCATCCCGGCACGGGCTCGGCGCCCAGCTCTGCGTAGAACGCGGCGGCCTTCTCGTTGCCCTCCTGCATGTCCCACTCGACGCGGCCGCTCGTGCGGGCCTTGAGTTCGTACAGCAGTTTCCTGCCAAGGCCGTGCCGCCGATAGGCGGGGCGTACGAACAGGTCGTCGAGCCAGATGCCGGGCTTGGCCTCCCAGGTCGAGAAGGTCCACGAACAGAACGCCATACCCGCCGTCTCGCCGTCGGCCTCGGCGATCAGCACCCACGCCTTCGGATCGGGTCCGAACAGGTACCGCCGCATCTCCTCGCGGTCGAGGGCCAGCTCGTCGTTGCCCTCGTACCGGGCGTGTTCCTCGATCATCGCGCAGATGTCGTCGATGTCGCTTTCCACAGCGTCGCGTACTGGCATGACGCCAAACCCTATCGATCGGTCGATCGGATCGCTAGGCTGCACGGACATGCGAGACAACGCTGAGACCGTGGCCCTGGAGATCACCGACCGCGTGGCGACCGTGTGGCTGAACCGACCGCACCGACTGAACGCGGTGACTCCGGAACTCGTCGAGGATCTGATCGCCGTGCTGAACCGGGTCGGTGCCGACACGGACATCGGCGCGGTCGTGCTGGCCGGGCGCGGCCGGGCGTTCTGCGCGGGCCACGATCTCAAACAGCCTCCGCCCCAGCAGGAGTCCCGCAGGCGACTGGAGCGGCTGCAGGACGTCACCCGGGCCCTGCGGGGGCTGCCGCAGCCCGTCGTGGCCGCCGTGCACGGCTACGCGATCGGCGCAGGCGCGGAGTTCGCCCTGGGCTGCGACCTCGTCGTCGCGGCGGACGACGCCGTGTTCACCTTCCCCGAGGTGGGACTGGGGTTGAGCGTCACGAACGCGGCCTCGCGGTTGCTGCCGCTGTTGGTTGGCCCGCTCAAGGCCAAGGAGCTCGTGCTGCTGGGTGAACGGGTCGACGCGGAGTCGGCCCACGCGCTGGGACTGGTCAACACCGTGGTCGCGGTCGACGAGCTCGCCGAGCACGCGCACCGGACGGCGCGCACGCTCGCCGACAAGCCCGCCTCGGCGGTCGCGTTGGCCAAGCGGGCGCTGGACCAGGGCGTCGAAAGCGCCTTGGAGACCGTTCTGGAGCTGGAGGTCAGCCACGCGATGATCACCGAGTACTCGCCCGAGGTAGCCCGGTCGAAGGAGGAGTTCGATGAGCGCTGACGACCTCGTGGGGCTGCTGCGCCACGCAGCCGCCACCTGGCCCGACAAGACCGCCTGGGTCTTCGACGCGACGGGTGATCGGCTGACCTTCGCCGAGCTCGCCGACCGGGTCGAGTCGGTGGCGGGGTCGCTGCACGAGCTCGGGGTGCGTCGCGGTGACCGGGTCGCCGTGATGTTGGAGAACCGGCCCGAGTTCCCACTGCTGTGGCTGGCGCTGGCCCGACTGGGCGCCGTGCTGGTGCCCGTGAACACCAACTACCGCGAGCTGGACGGCGAACACGTGCTCGCGCACTCCGGAGCCCGATTCGCCGTCGCGGGCGAGCGGTTCACAGGGCTGCTCACCACCATCGCCCCGAGGACATCGGTGGAGCGGGTGCTGACCTTCGACGAGCTCCCTCCGAGCGGCGAGCCGCCCGCGTACGAGGCCGCTGCCGAACTCCCCACCAACATCCAGTACACCTCCGGCACCACCGGCGCGCCGAAGGGCTGTGTGCTGCCCCACCGGTACTGGACGACACTGGCCGGTGGGCTGGTCTCGGACTTCCCGAACATCAGCGCCGACGACACGATACTGACCGCCCAACCCTTCCACTACATAGATCCTCAGTGGAATGTCGCTTTAGGACTGGCGTCCGGTGCCACACTCGTGGTGCTCGACCGTTTCCACCCTTCGACGTTCTGGGAGAAAGTACGCGAACACGGCGTCACGTGGTTCTACTGCCTCGGGCTCATGCCCACCCTGCTGCTGCGCATGCCGCCGACCGAGGACGACCGCGACCATCGGGTGCGGGCGATCAGCGCGTCCGCCATTCCCAAGGAACTGCACGCCGAACTCGAACAACGCTGGGGGGTGCCGTGGTTCGAAGCGTTCGGCATGACCGAGACCGGCGGCGACATCCGCATGTACCCCGCCGACCACGACGAGCACGTCGGCACGGGTTGTCTCGGCAGACCCGCGCCGGGGCGTGAGGTGATGATCGCCGACGAACACGGCCGTCTCGTGCCCCGTGGCGAGGAGGGTGAGCTGCTCATCCGAGGCGTCGGGCTGATGCACGGCTACCACGACGACCCCGAGGCCACGGCGCGGGCGTTCCGGGGCGGCTGGTTCCGCACGGGCGACGTGGCCCGCATGGATGCCGCCGGGCGCGTGTTCTACGTCGGCCGCACCAAGGACATGATCCGCCGCAGCGGCGAGAACATCGTCGCCGACGAGGTGGAGCGCGCACTGCAACAGCACCCCGCGGTGCGCACGGCCGCCGTACTCGGCGTGCCCGACGAACTCCGCGGCGAAGAGGTGAAGGCATTCATCGTGCTCGCCGACGGACAGCAAGCCACACCGGACGAGCTGGCCGAGTTCTGCGGCACCAAACTCGCCTACTTCAAGGTGCCGCGTTACTGGACGTTCGTGGACTCGCTGCCGATGACGGCTTCCGAGCGGATCGCCAAGGGCGAGCTCCGCAAGGCGGGTGCGGCCACCCCCGAGGACTCCTACGACCGGGTGGAGCGGCAGTGGCGTTAGACACGCGCGAACGTGTCCGCAGAGCGGCCGTGAAGCTGTTCGCCGCCAAGGGATTCCACGGCACCGGGATCCGCGAGCTCGCACAGGAGTCGCGGCTGTCGACGGCGAGTCTCTACCACTACATGGGCTCCAAGGAGGATCTGCTCGCCGACATCATGCGCACGTGTCTGCGGACACTGCTCGACTCGGCCGCGGCCGCCGTCGAAGGTGTCACCGACCCGGCACGACGGCTCACTACTTTGGTGAAACTGCACGTCAAAACCCATGCGCGGATGCCGAAGGAGACGTGGATCGTCGACAACGAGATCCACGTCCTCACCCCGGCGATGCGACGCTCGGTGGTCTCGCTGCGGGACGAGTACGAACGGCTGTGGGACGACGCCGTATCCGCCGGAGTGGCCCGCGGTGTGTTCGACACAGCACACCCCGGAGTCACCCGCATCGCTTTGCTGGAGATGTGTAACGGGGTGGCCCGGTGGTACTCGCCACGCGGTTCGCTGTCCCTCGACGACCTGGCCGAGCACTACGCCGACATGGCCCTACGTGCCCTCGGAGCTTGCCCATGCGGCTCCGCTGAGGGACAGTCGAGGGGTGAGTGAGGAAACCATTCAGCTGGAACTCAACGACGCCGGCGTCTCGCCGAAGCTTCCGACGCCGTCGCACCCGCGCGATCAGATCCAGGATGTGCCGTACCGCCCGGTGGAGTTCCGCGACGACGACCTCCCAGCAGCGTTGGAACGCTGCGCCGGGTGGCTCCGGCAGACTCAGCAGTGGCTCGGTGAACCCGTGGACGTGCTCGCCGTCCACCTCGACTACGACGACCGAGACGGTCACCCGTACTACGACCTGAAGTTGCTGTGCAACGAGGAGGACCTCGCCGGTGTTCCGGTGGCCCTCCGCGAACACGGCCGTCAGGCGACCGCGTAGCGTCCGAGCCGCCGCTTACGAGAAGAGAAACACAAAAAACACGAAGAACACGAAAAACACTGTGGATACAGCCGTGGGGCGGGGCGCGTCCCCGCCCCACGGCGGGCCCGAAACCGAACAGCGCGTCAGCCGAGCGCGCCGCTCACCTTGACGTGTCCCTTGAGCAGGTTGCGTGCGATGGTGCGGCGTTGGATCTCGTCCGTGCCCTCGTAGATGCGCAGCAGTCGCAGTTCGCGGTACCACCGCTCGATGGGTAGTTCCCGGGTGTAGCCCATGCCGCCGTGAATCTGCATGACCCGGTCCACGATCTCGTTGGCCTTCTGACCGCCGTAGAGCTTGGCGATCGACTGCGCGTGCCGCGAATCCATGCCCTGATCCACCTGCCACGCGGCGTGCAGGACGAGCCAACGCAACGCCTCGATCTCCACACCCGAATCAGCGATCATCCACTGGATCGCCTGCCGTTCGGCGATCGGGGCGCCAAACGTCTCGCGCGTGTTGGCGTGCTCGATGGCCATGGACAGCAACCGTTCGCACGAACCGAGCGCGCGGGCGGGAAGGATGTAGCGGCCACGTCCGATCCACTGCATGGCCAGCGCGAAACCCTGGCCGAGTTCACCGAGGATGTGGCTTTCGGGTACCCGCACGTTGTCGAAGATCAGCGAGGCGGGACCCCACTCGCCCATCGTGTCGATGTACTCCGACCGCCAGCCCATGTCGCGGTCGACGAGGAAACACGTCACACCGCCGTCGGCGCCCTTCTCGGGGTCGGTGACGGCGAACACCATCGCGAAGTCGGCCTCGTTGCCACCGGTGATGAAGGTCTTCTCTCCGTTGATCACCCACTCGGAGCCGTCCTTGTGGGCGGTGGTCCGAATGGCCTTGGCGTCGGATCCCGCGCCCGGTTCGGTGATGGCGAAGCAGGACTTGCGCGTGCCCTCGATCGTGGGCAGCAGGTAGCGTTCCTTCTGCTCGTCGTTGGCGTGGAAGAGGATGTTGTCGGCGGAACCGCCGAAACTGAACGGCACGAACGTGCGGCCGAGCTCGACCTCCAGCAGCGCCGTCATGACGGCCGACAATCCCATGCCGCCGTACTCCTCCGGGGTCTGCACGCCCCAGAAGCCCGATTCCTTCGCTTTCCGCTGCAGTTCGGTCAGTTCGTCGCCGGTGAGGCCCGGCTTGTGCTCGCGTTCCCTGCGCAGTACTTCCGGCTCGAGGGGGACGAGTTCCTTCTGCACGAACGTTCGGACCCAGTCACGGATCTCCCGTTCCTCCACGCTCAGGCTGAAATCCATCGGCACAAGCTCCTCAATCAGGCTGACTAAGCGATTGCTTAGCTCGCACGGTAGCGCATGTTCGGCCTTGGCGGGAGTCCCTGCCACCACCTAGATTGAGGTAGTCCGGACGGGTGAGAGAACGGAAGAGGCATGATCGAGTGCGCCGTGTGGTGGTCGGAACCGGTCCTCGAATCGGAGGCCATGCTGGCGTTACTCGACCCACCCGAACGAATCCGCTACGACTCCTACCGCAGGGTCGAGGACCGACGCCGGTTCCTCACCGGACGCGTACTCGCCAAGACCGTCGCGGCCGACCGGCTGGGGCTGTCTCCCGACGCGATCCACTTCGACGCCACTTGCACCGACTGCGGCAAGCAACACGGCCCCGTGCGCGTGCCGGACGCCGAACTGGGACTCTCCATCTCCCACGCCGGTGATCGGGTGGGTGTGGCCGCCACGTCCGGCGCCGCGGTGGGGCTCGACGTGGAAGCCGTCGGGCGCCCCGTCGACGACTCACTGATCGCCTACGCGCTAAACAGCGCCGAACACGCCACCCTGCCCAGCGCCCCGGAGGCGCGCACCCAGGCTTTCTTCACCTTCTGGACCCGTAAAGAAGCGGTGATGAAAGCCACCGGCCGCGGTTTGCGCATCCCCCTGCGATCGCTGGTCCTGTCGAAGGCCACGGAACCCGCCCGACTGCTCACCTCGGACGACTCGGCTCTGTCCCCCCACACGACCCGCATGGCCGACCTCGATCCCGGCCCCGGCTACCGCGCCGCCGTCGCCGTCATCACCACCGACGAGATCGACATCACCGAGCGGTGGTGGTCCCCCGCGAGCTCGGAGAGCCGACAATAGGGACGACCGGGTCAACGGGCGGAAGGCACTCAGGGAAAGGGGCGAGTCGTGACCGAGCCCAGCCCCCTACGGCTGCTGTCCGATTACCGTCGCGGCGACTTCTTCCTCGCCACCACGGAACGCACACTCCTCGGCGGAGGCGCGCGGGCCACGGTATGCGATGCCGACGAGACCGCTCTGGCCGAGCGGGTGCGGGACACGTTGAAAGACGCCTCGGCCGACGGCCCCCGGCTCGCCGTGGGAGTGCTTCCGTTCCACAGCACCGCCGCCACCCCGGGTCGGCTCGTGATCCCCGAGAAGGCACGGTTCGCAGGCGCCGTACACCCGGCTGCCGCCGCGCTCCCCCGGCGGACCATCGACGTCCCCGCCTCGGTGCGGCCGGTGCCCGAGCCGACCGACCACATGGCCACCGTCGCCGCGGCCGTCACCGCACTGGGCGAGCGCGAGCTGCGCAAGGTGGTACTGGCCCGCGCGCTCGACGTCGAGTTCGACGCACCGGTGCGGCCGGAGGCGATCCTGCACAACCTCGTCAAGGACAACGACCACGGCTACACGTTCGCCGCCGACCTGCCGGAGGGAAGAACCCTGGTGGGATCGAGCCCGGAGCTACTGCTGTCCCGGCGAGGCAGCCACGTGGTGTCGTATCCCCACGCCGGGTCGATGCCTCGATCGGCCGACCCGGACATCGACGCGGAGAACGCCAGGACGTTGCTGGCCTCCCGCAAGGACCACCTCGAACACGCCGTGCTCACCGAGGCCGTGGTGGAGACGCTGCGGCCGTACTGCAAGCGGATGGACGTCCCATCGCGGCCCGAACTGGTGGCCACACCGGCCGTGTGGCATCTGGGCACCACGATCACGGGAGAACTCGTCGACCAGGACGCCACGGCATTGCACCTCGCCGCCGCCCTGCATCCGACTCCCGCCATCTGCGGAACGCCGACCGTCTCGGCACGGCAGCTGGTCACCGAACTCGAGGAGTTCGACCGCGGCTACTACGCGGGCGCGGTCGGCTGGGTGGATGCGAAGGGCGACGGCGAGTGGGCGGTGTCGATCCGCTGCGCCGAAGTGGCGAAACAATCGCTTCGGCTCTACGCGGGCGGCGGCATCATGCCGGAATCCGACCCGAGAACAGAACTGGAGGAAACCACGGCCAAATTCGCGACGCTACTGCGCGCGATGGGTCTGCCCCAGGAATGAGATCGACCGACGTCGATGCTGTGGGTGACGACGCACAGTCGACGTTGTCACCGTCGAGGTGTCGTTTCGGACTGTGTTCTGGAAGCCCTCGCGGGTCTTCACTTCAAAGCGGCGATGAGGGCTTCCCGCTGGCGGTCGCCCAACCCCGCGGCCCTGCGGTCGGGGTCGATGCCTGTCTGCTCCAACAGCGCGGCGACCTTCACCTGGCCGAGCCCGGGAACGGCCTTGAGAAGCTGCGTCACCTTCGTCTTGCCGACGGTTTTGTCCTCCTTGGCGCGCGCGAGCACCTTGTCGATGCTCTCCTTGCCGGACTTGATGTTCGCCAGTAGTTCGGACCGCGCCTTCCTGGCCTCCGCGGCCTTGGCGAGAGCCTCGGCCCGCTGCTCCGGAGTCAAGGTGGGAAGTGCCAACGTAGTGATCCTTTCGTGCCTTCGTCGAATACCGCGTCACCGCGGCGACAGAGCGGTCGGCCCCACACCGGCGCCGACACCCGTCGGCTTGCTCGCAGCGGCCAGGCCGTTCCCGCTCAGAGCTCAGTAAACGCCAAGTGCGGCACCGACGCGAAATCGACACGCGAGGTTTCCCCGACCGGGCCACGCGCTGGTCACGGGCGGTGTCGAATCGACAGCGCCAGCACAGTTGGGCGCTGCGCACAAGCCCCGAAGGTGGATTCCGCACTACAGTCCACCTCAACCCGGATTCACCGAACATTTTTCAGCGGGAGCCTCAATGTTGAGCACGATGCAGGACGACCAGCTGTCACTGGCCCATCTGTTGCAGTACGGTGCGCGGCTGCATGCCAACGCCGAGGTGGCCACCTGGACCGGGTCCGGCACACGGAAATCGACATTCGCCCAGGTCGGCAAGCGATCCGCTCAGCTGGCCCACGCTCTGCGCAGCCTCGGCGTCACGGGTGACCAACGCGTCGGCACGTTCATGTGGAACAACACCGAACACCTGGAGTGCTACATGGCCATTCCGGCCATGGGCGCGGTACTGCACACCCTGAACATCCGGTTGTTCCCCGAACAGCTCGTCTACGTGGCCAACCACGCCGAGGACCACGTGGTGATAGTCGATGGCTCCCTCATCCCGCTGTTCGCCAAACAGCTGCCGGAGATGCGGACCGTCAAACACGTGGTCGTGGCCAACGGTGACCCGGCGTCGCTGGAGGCGCCCTCGGGCGTCACGGTGCATTCGTACGAGGAACTGTTGTCGAGCCAGCCGGAGACGTTCGACTGGCCGGAGATCGACGAGCGTTCCGC
>NZ_DAHVQP010000033.1:0-49921 GCF_027317685.1 Saccharomonospora sp. | reverse complement strand
CTCCGACTCCGTCAACGCTTCGACACGCAGACCGTCGAGCTGAGGTGCTTCCCGTGCCGACTCGCCCGGACACAACACCCACAGGCCATGCGGCTTCGCGCTCGCTGAACGGGCCGCCTGCTGCAAACTTGTCAAGAACTCACGCCCACCCAGGTCGGCATAGCGGCCCACCAAACCCGCATGGTGCAACAACAACACCGTGCGCTCACCCGCAACCGCGGCCACCAGTCGCTCACGCAGCCGCTGCCACACCTGCTGCACGTACCAACGGAAACCCCGACTCGGTAGCCCCGTCCGCCCGAAGCCGGCGTCCAACCTGCGCACCAGCTCCCAGTCCTGGCCGCGCTCGGCGATCAACTCACGGAATGTCGCCACAAACTCGCTGTCCACGTGCACCGGGTGCACCGGATACCGCGACGCCAACGCCTCGGCAGCTCCCGGCAGATACACCCCCCGCAGCGTCAACGCCAAGAACCCGCCGTACTCCCCCGCCCTGGCGAGTTTGTCACCCAACACCTCCCGTGGGTCCAAACCACCGGAGAACAGCGGACCGTGACCACTTCGGCTCGTACTCGACGACACGGCCGAACGGGAGAACTTCGGCTCCGGCGGCCGGAACCGCTTCGCCTCGGTATCCCATTCCAGCGGAGTGCCCGCCGCGTGAAGCGCCTCCTCCAACTGCACATACGAGATTCGGTCGTCCACCACGACAGTCGGGAACCGCACGCGCACCTTCGACAACAAGTCCTCACGCGTGATCCCCGTTTCACGGCGCACCCCCACCGCGGCTTGCGACATGCGCAACGCCCGCACCACATCCAACTCCCGGGGATACAGCTCCGACCGCGCCGACGCCGCCGCCCGCCGCGACATCACCGCGGCCAACTCCACAAGACGCGTATCCGCCTGCGAGGACAGCCCCTCCGGAGCCGGCACCGCCCGCAACTCCCGCACCACCATGCCCCGGCCGGGAAGCGGGTCCATCGCCACCAACTCGTCGGCCCGCGCCCCCAACGCCACGGCGTAGTCAGCCAACTCCGGAGCGCTCGGTGCGTCGGTGCCCGGCAAAGACTCCAACGCAATCAACACGTGATCGCCACGCCGCAACGCCGAGAACCGTGGGCCTTCCTCGTCCTCGTCCTCATCCTGTTGCCGCTCCCACGCCTCGGTGTCCACCGCCGCACGCACCACCGCCAACGACCTCGCCAAGGCACGTTCTCGAGCCTCCGGCTCCGCGACTCCGTACTTGGCTCTCACCGCGGCCGCCAGCTCGTGCGCCGTCATCACCCGGCCCGCCTCGGCGACCAGCTCCACCAACTCGTCGCGCACCCTCGACAGCCACGGCTCGGCCGCCCACGCCTTCACTGCCGCGCGGTAATGCTGCGACACCGTGCCCTGCGTGATCTCCAGCCGCCGGGCGACCTCGGTCTGCGTCGGCCACCGCAGTAGCTCATCGTCCTCGCCCTCCGGCAAGCCGAGCGTCAACCGCACGACATCGGCCTTGCGCGAACCCCTCCGCGCCTTCTGCGGCACCAACCACGCAACAAAATCATCCACAGTGGACAAACCGGGCGTGGCCTCCGGGGCCGGCCGGTCAGGCTCGTCCTGCAGCGACAGCGCCCGCGCCCACTGCTTGTACCGGCGGTTCAGCTCGTTGCGCACCACCTTGCCCGCACCGCGCGCTCGACTGATCTCATACGGCCGCACCTGCTCCAGCAGTTCCCGCACCGTCGTGGCACCCAGCGACTGCGCCAACGACACCGCGCGCGGGCTCAACCCGGCCACATCGAGCTGCGTGTCCAAGGTCGCCTTCTCGGCGTAGAAGTCGCGGGCTTCGTCCAGCGTCTTACCTTCGATGCCCACCGTCTCCGGAGTGGTCAGCGGCTGGGCGGTATCCGCCGCGGTGAACACCTCCCGCCAGGCGTCCTCCATCTGCCGCAACGTGTCGAACCGGCGATTGACATCCCGATGCAACGCCCGCTGGAAGAACTCCGTCAGCCCGTCGCGCAACGCCGGCTCGAACAACTCCGCCGCGAGCACGGGAGTCTCATCGCTGCTCGTGCGCGGGTCACTGACCCCGTCACCCCACACCGGCCGCTGGCCGGACGCCATCTCGTGCAGAGTCACCGCCGCCGCATAGCGCTCGGCATGATCGTCGTAAGCGGGACGACGGTTGGTACCCAGAAACGGATCCAGATACCCGCGTGTGCCTGCCGTGACATCGCGCTCCGAGGCCTCGGCCAGCGAGAAGTCGAACAACATCAACTGTGTCGACCGGTCGGCCCTGCGGTAGACGCCGAAGTTGTCCGGCTTCAGATCCCGGTGCCGCACACCCTTACCCGCGAGCTGATCCAACGCGGTGAACAAGTCGCGGCCGTAACGCTCCAGGTTGTGGTAGCTGAGCTTGCCCTCGGCCCGCAGCAACTCCCCCAACGTGTAGCCCTGCGGATCCTGACCACCCGCGTACTCCAAGTCGAGCACGGTACGGCCACCGATCTCGCGGGGACCGTCGAGCAGCTTCACCACCACACCGCCACCGACCAGCGTCAGGGCCCGGGCCTCCGCGTGCAGGTGCTGCGCCTTGTCCTCGTCGAGCGCGACCTTGAGGACCCGACGCTCGGGCTGCTCGTCGTCGGTGTCCACACTCCGGACAAGCAATGCCCGCGCCGTGGCACCGGTACCGAGCACCCGCTCAACACGCCACTGCTCATCCACCATCTGCCCTGCCGACACCGTCAATGGGTCGACCACGGGCACGGACGACTCGGGCAGCGACTCCCACTCCGCCGCATCCAACCGCTTGAGGAAAGCGTCCGCCGACTCCAACCGCTGCGACAGGTCCGTGCGGGTCGCGTCGAACACCAGCGCGTCGAGCGCATCGGAGATACCATCCGACACCGCGTACGGATGCAGACCGTGGCTTTCGGCCAGCCGCTCGATGAGGCCGCTGCGCTGGGCGGCAGGTGGCTGCCCCGTCAGGATCAGAAACGACACCGCACCCAAGCCGAAGACGTCGAGGTCCACCGGGTCGGCGTGCGGGGCGAACTCCGGCGCCAGATACACCTCCGCCGAACCGTCCAGATGCTCGCCGGTCAACGACGTCTTGCCCACCGTCGACAACGACGTCGTGTCGAAATCACGGGCGGCGGCCTGCCAATCGGTGATCCGCAACACCGGGTCGGAACCGTCGTCCTTGGCCTCTACCCACACCGAACGCGCCGACAGGGCGCGGTGGTAAAGCGAACGATGGTGGGCGTACTGCACAGCCTCAGCGAGCTGCCGCACCAAATCAAGCCGAGTGTCGATGCTGAGCCGTTCACCGTGGATCTCGAGATAGGAATCCAGCCGCAGATCCGACGAATTGTGCCGGAAGAGGATCGCGGGACCGCTCTGATGTTCCCGGAACTGCACAGCCTGCGCGATGCCGCGGTGAGTGATGCCCTGCAACACCTGGTACTCACGCCGCGCGGCCCGCTCCACCGACTGCCGCCGCTCCTCGACGGCCTGCTGCTCGGTGAGGTAGATGCGGACCCGACCCTCATCGCGCACAAGGCCCGTGTGCTTGGCGAGACGGTCCTCCCACGTCGGCCCCGCGTCCAACACCTCGCCGGAAAGCACCCAGTCATCACCGAAATGCAGGTGCGCCGTCGAAGCCCGAATGCCGATCTTCTTCAGCAGCTCCGGCAACCGCTGCGAGAACTCCGGACTGACCCGCTGCTGCTCCCGCTGCGGCGGACGCGACAACAGATCACGCCAAATCCAATCCAGCCCCTCGACCTGTTCGTCCCGGCCATACACGCGGGTGCGCTGCACCTCGTCGAGCTCCGACACCAACCCGGGTGCGGAAAGGAAAATCGCCGGCTCGATCCACGGTATCCGCCCGCTGTACCCGGTCTGCTTGGCGGCCCACTCCAAACGTTGCTTGAGTTCCTTGCACTTCAGGTCGGTGAGATGCAAAGGGTTGCGCAACGTGCGTGGCCGTTTCACTCCTTGCCTGAAGAAGCTCCACGTCTCGCCGTTGTTCACCACACGCCCGGTGTGTCCTTTGAGCTCCACCAAGTAAAGCCCACCGGGAACCGCGATCAGCAGATCGCACTCATTGATTCGGCCGGACGCCGCGGTGAACGAGAACGTGGCCCAAGCACGATACGGCTCCGCCTGCGGCATCAACCGCTTGATGTGGTCCAGACCGTCCTGCTCCCACGGATACGGAGACGTCCGCTCCTGAAACCACCGTTTCCGAGCGGGAGGCGGCGCGGGCTTCGGTGTCGGTCTCCGGCCCTGAGTCATTCCGCCACCTTCCTTTGACCTAAGTCACAGCGCGACGGATCCCGATCTTAGCGCCGCCACAGGTGGTTCGGATCCGTTACCGGCGATCCCTGACTCAAGCGCCTACGCGACGAATGTGCGATCCGCTCGGACGACTGACAACGCCACCCCGACTCGACGAGGCAACCCTCGCCCGGTTCGCCGACCTCACCCCAGCTCGTACGTCGCCGTCACCGGCGCGTGATCGCTCCAGCGTTTGTCATAGCTTTCGGCCCGTTCCACCACCATCGACGTGCACCGGCGGGCCAGGCCGGGCGTAGCGACGTGGTAATCGATGCGCCAGCCCGCGTCGTTGTCGAACGCCTTACCCCGGTACGACCACCACGTGTACGGGCCGGGACCCTCGGGATCCAGGTGCCGCTGCACGTCAACGTAACCGAGTTCATCGAACACGCGGGAAAGCCAGGCACGCTCCTCGGGCAGGAACCCGGCGTTCTTGCGGTTGCCCTTCCAGTTCTTCAGGTCGATCTCGGCGTGGGCGATGTTCCAGTCACCGACGACCAACACTTCCTTGCCTTCCGAGGACGCCTTGTCCCGCAGCGTCGCCAGGTACGGCAAGAAGGTGTCCATGAACCGTTCCTTCTCCTCCTGCCGCGGTGTGTCGACCTCGCCGCTGGGCAGGTAGAGACTGCCCACGACCACACCGGGCAGCCACATCTCGACGTAACGACCGCTGTCCTCGAACTCGGCCTCGCCGAAACCGACACGCACGGACTCGGGTTCGATGCGGCTGTAGATGCACACGCCGTTGCGGCCCTTGGTGGCGCACGCGGCGTGGACGGTGTGCCAACCCGGCGGTTCCCGCAGCGCGTCGGACAGAACACCGGGATCGGCCCGCACCTCCTGGCAGGCGACGACGTCAGCCGACGTGGCCTCGAACCACTCGCTGAAACCCTTCCTGGCGGCGGCCCTTAGGCCATTGACGTTGACGGTCGAGACGGTGAGCACGTCTGGCAGGCTACCTTCACTCGTCGCGGGAATGCCCCCGGCCGACCGGTCCCGATGATCGAGCCACACGACATCCCGTGGCGCGGGTCATTCGCAACGGTCGCCGTCGACCGGTTCGAGATACTCGTCGGCCGCCCAGTGGTGGTCGTCGATCTTGCGGAAACCGTCGCGCACCTGGGTGGTGGCGTCGATCTCGGCACCCTGGCGGAACTTTCCGAGGATCTCGTGGCCCGTGCCCGGGCCGGAACGCACGTTGAGCAGGTCGGCGGTCACGGTCATCGCGCAGACGGTCTCCTTCTTCTCCGACCCACCGCCACCGTCCTGGGCTTCCGAGGCACGTTGTTCGGAGCCGGTCGTGTAGATCATCGCCAGCCCCAGGACGACGCCGACGACGATGAACACTCGCTTCGCACCACCCAGCACGCCAACGCTCCTTGCCCACCGCAACCCGACCTGCGTGCAGGGTAGGGAGTTTTCCCCTCCAGCGACAGCCCCATGCGGACGAACCTGCCCTCACCATTTCAAGCACAGAGGGTCACCATGCGTGTTCGCCGTCGCGGTCACCGCTCGATAGCGCGTCGGCACCTCGCCGAAATCTCACACGGAGCCTCACACACGGAGACTCGCCTGCTGCCGTAGCACTTCCACGAGCCGGTCGGCATCCGGTGTCGCGATGACATACGTACGGCCGGCGCGGGTGGTGACCCTGGCGGCCGGACCCGAGTCGAACAGGAAGCCGACGAGGTCCTTACCTCGGCTCTTGTAGCCCCAGCCGGAGAAATCCGCCCACGGATCGACCGTGCCCGGCTCGACGGACGCCACGTCGGCGAGGGGGATCGTCTTGCGGAACACCGGCGTCATCGCCAGCCGTAGCGTCGTGTCGTCCACCGTGATGACACCCCGGCTGGTCAACATCGCACTGGAGAACCCCAGTATGAGCACCGTGACCACGGCGGGAACCCACATCGACCCGGTCGCGAGCAGCCACATGATCCCGGCGACGACGAACGACTCGGCGAAGAGCACCCACAACAGCACCTTCATCGCTTTCGGAGGGCGTAAGACGCGCCGGTAGTGGTACACGTTGTTTCCCACCTGCCCTCCACCGCTTGGCCGACCGAGCGAAACAGAAGCGAAGCGCCCAGAGCGATACCGGCTCGCACGATATCTTCACCAACAGGTCGACGGCCGGTTCGGTGATCACATAGTAGCTTAGTCCTAAATGGATACTCTTACCGTTGGGCCGGATCGGACGACGACCACCGACGGTTTCCGAAGATGCCGACAAGGCGGTGACGCCATCCGCCGGTAACGCCCCTTCCTGTCTTTTCCTGGAAGGAGCGAGGCCCTGTCCGACCGACGAGAAGAAGGGCCACGTTCCGCTACAGCACGTCGTCGGCGGTCTCACCACCGCCGAGGTGTGCGCGCTCCCGCAGGATGTCCACGAGCCGGTCAGCGTCCGGGGCCGCCACGACGAACGATCGTCCGTCCCGCAACGTCACCTTCGCCGCCGGACCGGCCTGGAACACGAAAGCCGCATCGCCGCCCCCGAGCGGCCGGTACCCGTAGCCACCGAAGTCCATCGGCGCGACCCGGGTGAGCTCCACCGAGGTGATGTCGGGCAGCGGAAGCCGCTTACGGAACAACGAACCGACGGCCAGCACCAACTCGTGGTCGTCCACGGCGATCCGGCCACGCACGGAAAGCAACGGCAACAGCGCCAGACACATGGCCGTGACGGCGAGCTTGCCCCACAGCGGCCCCTCCTCCAGCCACACGAACACCGTGACCACCAGGCAGAGGACGAACACGGCGAACATCGACCGGTCGAGCCACCGGGGCAGAAAGACCGTGGTGTCGTAATGCAACGTCCCCCCCGGATCGGACGACGACCACCGACGTCGCCACAGCGCTGATGTCGGATACAGCGTTGATACAGCAAGGCCCCGACCGGCGGCTACCGATCGGGGCCTTACGGGTTGACGAAAACCCGTCAGCTCTGGGCGATCTTGGCGGCCAAGTTGCGGTCCAGCGTCGCGAGGAATTCCTCGGTGGTCTGGTACGGCGTGTCACCGCCCACCAACAGCGCGAGGTCCTTGGTCATCTTGCCGCTCTCGACGGTCTCGATGACGACCTGCTCCAGCTTGTTGGCGAAACCGATCAGCTCGGCGTTGTTATCGAGCTTGCCCCGGTGCTCCAGCCCGCGAGTCCACGCGAAGATCGACGCGATCGGGTTGGTCGAGGTCGGCTTGCCCTGCTGGTGCTGGCGGTAGTGGCGGGTGACGGTGCCGTGCGCGGCCTCCGCCTCCACGGTGCGGCCGTCCGGCGTGCGCAGCACCGAGGTCATGAGACCCAGCGAGCCGAAGCCCTGGGCCACGGTGTCGGACTGCACGTCGCCGTCGTAGTTCTTGCAGGCCCACACGTAGCCGCCCTCCCACTTGAGGGAGGCCGCCACCATGTCGTCGATGAGCCGGTGCTCGTAGGTCAGGCCCTTGGCCTCGAAGTCGGCCTTGAACTCGTTCTCGTAGATCTCGGCGAACACATCCTTGAACATGCCGTCGTAGGCCTTGAGGATGGTGTTCTTCGTCGACATGTACACCGGCATGCCGCGGTCGAGGCCGTACTGCAGCGACGCGCGCGCGAAGTCCTCGATCGACTTGCGGTAGTTGTACATGCCCATGGTGACGCCGCCGCCCTCGGGGAACTTGGCGACCTCCATCTCGACGGGCTCGGAGCCGTCGTCCGGCGTGTAGGTGATGGTCACGGTGCCGGGGCCGGGGACCTTGAAGTCGGAAGCCTTGTACTGGTCACCGTGGGCGTGACGGCCGATGATGATCGGCTTCGTCCAGCCGGGTACGAGCCGGGGGATGTTGGAGATGATGATCGGCTCGCGGAAGACGACGCCGCCCAGGATGTTACGGATGGTGCCGTTGGGGCTGCGCCACATCTTCTTGAGGCCGAACTCCTCGACACGGGCCTCGTCGGGCGTGATGGTGGCGCACTTGACACCCACGCCGTGCTTGGCGATGGCGTTCGCCGCGTCGACCGTGATCTGGTCGTCGGTGCGGTCCCGCTCCTCGATGCCCAGGTCGTAGTACTCCAGGTTGATGTCGAGGTAGGGGTGGATGAGCTTGTCCTTGATGAACTTCCAGATGATGCGGGTCATCTCATCGCCGTCGAGTTCGACGACGGTGCCCTCGACCTTGATCTTGGCCATGAGCAGGGACGCTCCTCTCGCGGGTCTTCGCGGTTCCTCGGCAGTTAACGGTACAAGCGTACTGGTAGACCGTAGGTCACAGGCGCACACCAGGGTTACCCAGCGGTAATATCCGGACCACGGGTCGCCCTCAGACTAGCCCGCCCACGAATTACCACCACCGTTCTGCGAGTCGCCGGCCCCCTTGCGCGCTTCTACACTCGACTATGCGGAGGTGGTATGCGATGCGAGCAGCCGTGGGAGACATCATCCGCGTACACGGACACACCGTGGGCGTGGACGGCCAAGAGGGCAAGATCATCGAAGTTCGCGGAGAACACGGCGAGCCGCCATACCTGGTGCGGTTCTCCGACGGACGCGAAACGCTCATGTTCCCGGGATCCGACGCCGAGATCCTGACACCCGAAGAACAAGCCAAATGACGTGACAGTGGTTCGGCAGGGTCCGGCAGGATCCGACGACAGCCTGACCGCGGTCCGATCGAAGTCCGGCACCTGCCCGACCACGCTCCTACGGGCCCCGGCGCACCGCTCACGCCGGGGCCCTTTCTTATGCACACGAGCTGCAGAAACAGCGACCCGCCCGACTAAACCTGATTGTGACCAGCGCCACGTCGAATCAGGATGACAGCCGGGCTTTTTTCGGTTGAACTAGACGACAGATAGATCCCAGCGACGACGAAGTCACGGACGTCGATGCCGATCCGGCTGGGACTATCGTTCTTCCTTTTCGCCCGTTTCTTGATCGATCCAGTCTCAACTTCGAGGCATTCGCACGATCAATCTCCGTCCTCGTCCCGAAGGGAGCCTTGTGCCCATCGCGCTGCTTGCGCTCGCGATCGGTGCCTTCGGCATCGGCACGACCGAATTCGTCATGATGGGTGTGCTGCCGGAGATCGCCCGTGACCTCGGTATCTCCATCTCCGCGGCCGGCAACTTCATCACCGCCTACGCCCTCGGCGTCGTGGTGGGAGCCCCGTTGCTGACCGCCGTGGCAGTGCGCCTGTCCCGCAAGACCATGTTGTTGTCCATGATGGGCGTGTTCATCACCAGTAACGCCCTGTTCGCCTTCGCTCCCACCCACCAGGTCGGCATGCTGTTCCGGTTCCTCGCCGGACTCCCCCACGGCGCGTTCTTCGGAGCCGGGGCAGTGGTGGCCGCCAACCTGGTGGGGCCACAGCGCAAAGCCAAGGCCGTGTCCATGATGTTCCTCGGCCTGACCCTGGCGAACGTCATCGGCGTTCCCGCGGGCACCTTCCTCAGCCAACAAGTCGGCTGGAGGGCCACCTTCGGTGTGGTCGCGCTGATCGGCGTCGTCGCTCTTGTCGCCATCGCCAAACTCATACCCCACCAGCGGCAGACCTCAAACATCTCGCTGCGCGGCGAACTCGGCGCGTTCCGCAAGCCCGAGGTGTGGTTCGCGCTGGCCATCGTCACGCTCGGCCTCGGCGGTGGGTTCGCCAGCCTCAGCTACGTCTCGCCGGTGCTGACCGAGGTCTCCGGTTTCGACGGCACCAGCGTCACGCTCCTGCTGTCGCTGGCGGGGCTAGGCATGACCCTCGGAAACGTGCTCGGCGGCCGGCTCGCCGACCGTTACCCGCTGCCCGGCCTGTACGGCGCGCTGACCGCCCTGTCGGTCGTGCTCCTGACGTTCACCGTCACCGCGAACAGCAAGATCGGCGCCGCCGTCACGCTGTTCCTCGTGGGCATGACCTCGTTCATGGTCGGCCCGATGATGCAGGCCCGAATCATGGAGAAGGCCGGTGGCGCGCAGTCGATGGTGTCCGCCGCCGTGCAGTCGGCGTTCAACATCGCCAACTCCATCGGCGCCTACCTCGGAGGCCTCGCCATCGCCGGTGGCTTCGGCCTCGTGTCCCCCAACGTGGTGGGTGCCATGTTGGCCGTGGTCGGCCTCACGCTGACCGTGGCGTCCGCCGTCTTCGACCGCAAGCGGTCCCCCGCCGCCCCTGTCGAGGACGACACCCCGTCCGAGCCCGGCACCGAGCCGCGGCTGGAGTCCCGACCCGAACCCGTCGCGGCGTGACATCGTCGCGAACCGCCCGGCAAGGGGCGTCTCGGCCATCCCCCCGTCATGGCCGAGACGCCCCTTTCGGCGTTTCGGGTGTGTCCTGTGCGTCTTTCGGAAAGACCCAGCGACGGAACGCCCAGAACCGCCACACCATCGCCAGCGCCACTCCCAGCACCGAGCCGCTGAGGAAGTCGGCGACCTCCTGGGTGAGCAGGTCCACGTGCGGCCGTTGCAGACCGAGGGCGTAGCGGGAGAGATACAGCGGTGTCACGTTGATGACCAACGCGGCCGCGCTGACGAGGAAGAACAACGTGGCCTCGTGCGGACGCTCCCGACCACCCCGAGCCCGGAACGACCACTCCCGATTCAGCACGTACGACGCGATGGTCGCCACGAGGATGCCGACGCCCTTCGCCGTGGTCGGGTGGTCCGCGAGAACGGTCAGTTTCAGCAGGTACCAGACGGCGTTGTCGATCACGAAGGTGATCGCGCCCACCACGGCGAATTTCAGCAGTTCCTGGTGTCTCGCGGTCAGCACACGCGACACCCCGGGCAGACGGGCGGCGACGGCGGCCAACACACTCATCACGGTCCCCCTCGGCGCGCCGTCAGCGCAGCGGTCCCCCGGTGATCGTCAACGCGACGAACAGGATCAACAGACCCAGCCCGGCGTAACTGAGCACGTCCACAGTTCTGGTGCGGATGGCCAACAGTCCCGTCCGTTCGTGCGACAACGCCGCCCGCAGCACGGCCGCCACCAGCAACGCGCCGCCGATCAGTACCGCGCCCTCCCGCCAGTGGTACATCGCGATGCGCACCATGCCGAATGCGACCAGGGCCAGCACCGCGGCGAACGGCAGGTGCATCAGCACCGAATCGCGCTGCCGCCGGGATTTGTGCGGATCCCGCGTGTCCACGACGTCGCTCACCGCCGCGCGGCCCGCTCGGCGGCCTCGACGACGTTGGACACCAACATCGCCCTCGTCATCGGCCCCACGCCGCCCGGGTTGGGGGCGACGAAACCCGCGACCTCGGCCACCCCCGGCGCGACATCGCCGGTGAGTTTGCCGTCCACCCGCGAGACACCAACGTCGAGCACGGCCGCGCCCGGACGCACCATGTCCGGTGTCACGAGTCCCGGCGATCCGGCCGCCGCGATGACCACGTCGGCCCTGCGCACCTCGGCCGCGAGGTCCCGGGTGCCCGTGTGGCACAGCGTCACGGTGGCGTTGACGTCCCGCCGGGTCAGCAACAGACCTAAAGTCCGGCCCACCGTGAGGCCCCGGCCCACGACCGTCACCTGCGCGCCGTTCAGCGGCACCTCGTACCGGCGCAGCAGTTCGATGATTCCCGCCGGTGTGCACGGCTGGAAACCCGGCTCGTTCAACACCAGGTTGCCCAGGCTCAGCGGCGCGAGCCCGTCGACGTCCTTGGCCGGGTCGATGCGCTTGAGCACCGCGCTCTCGTCGAGGTGTTTCGGCAACGGAAGCTGCACGATGTAGCCGGCACAGGCCGGGTCGGCGTTCAACTCGTCGATGACGGCGTGCAACTCGTCCTGGGAGATGTCGCCGGGAAGATCTCTCCGGATCGAGTTGATCCCCACTTTGGCGCAGTCGGCGTGCTTCATCTTCACGTACGAGTGCGAGCCAGGATCGTCACCGACGAGTACCGTCGCCAAGCCGGGCGTACACCCCTGCTCTGCCAGAGTCGACACCCGTGGCGCCAACTCGGCGAAGATCGCGTCCTTGGTGGCCCTGCCGTCGAGAATCGTTGCCGTCACGGCGCTGATTCTTCCAAAGCGCGGCCACCCCCGCGCCGTCCGCCCACCGCGGCCACCGCGACGGCCACCAGGGCCACCGCACAGCCGAGCAGCGTCGTTGCGTGTACACCGCCTTCGGTGGCGGGCGCCACGTGATCGATGACCACCGAACCGATCAGCTGTCCCGCCACCGAGGCCAGGCCGAACAGCAGGACACCCGTCCACGACACGAGCACCGCCGCCACCGCGATGAACACGACCCCGATGGCTCCCCCGAGGTACAGCGCCGGTTCACCGGGAAGCGTGTCCGGTGCCGCGTTGCCGAAGAACAACAACGACACGACCCACGCGACGGCCAGGAGCGTGGTGCCCGCCGTGAAGTTCACCAGCGCGGCGGTGAGCGGACTGCCCACCGCTTCACCGACCCGGCCGTTGAACGCCTGCTGCACCGCCATGCCCGTCCCCGCGAGCACCGGAAGCACCAGCGCCCACACACGCTCGACGTCGGCGTCGACGAGGTCGCCGCTCACCGCCACTCCCACGGCCGCCACCATGAGCGCCGCCCCGAGACCGCGGGGCCACGTCAAGGCCCGTGCTCCCGCGGGCCCGAGTCCGAATCTGTCCACGGCCAGACCGCTCACCGTCTGGCCCGCCACGACCCCGACGGTGAACATGGCGACCCCGATCAGCGTCACCGTTCCCGCCTGCCCCAGCACGAACGTCGCGCCCGCGAACCCACCGAGGCAGTGCCACGGCCGCAGGACTCCGGCCCGAAGAGCCGGCACCACCCGGACGAGCCCGGCCCGCATCCTCGCCGAGAACACCAGGGTCAGCAGCAACAACAGCAGGCCGGTGCCGAACGAGATCACGGCGGCGAGCACGACGTCGTCCAAACGCCCGCCCAGCTCGCCGTTGACCCGGCTTTGGGCCGCCATGCCGAGCCCGGCGACGACGGCGATGACAAGACCCACGATTTCCTTGGCCGTGACACCCCGCCCGAAAGCGGTGTTCGGGGGATCAGGTGGGGTCGATTGAGTACGTTCAGTAGCCATCACGGCCCGATGCTTGTCGCTTTCCCATTCCAAGGTTGCTTCGATCCGGTGAAATGTGGCGCTCCGCACTCGGTTTACCCCTTGCGGGCACGTAAGTTGACCAAAGGATCGCGATGATCTGCACATGTGCCGTGCATCAACGGCGTTCATTGGTCAAGATGTTGTCGTGGCTCAACCGACCCAGCTGAACGCAACCGAGCAGGACACTCTGGTCAAGCAGATCGGTCTCTCCTTGCTGCGAGCGGCCCCGCGCGACTGGCGCCGGGTGACCGTCGAGTACCGCGCTGTAGGGAAATACCACGAACTGACCGGTGAAGTCGCCCTTGCCGACGGAACCACCCAGCAGTGGAGCGCTACCCACGACATCGCCAGCCTGTTTGGCCGGTTGCGCGCGGGCATGTATCGCGAGGGACGCGGGACGTGGTTCAACGCCCGCTACCAGCTCGACCACCCGTCGAGCTACAACCTCGAATACGACCGGGAGGAGCCCGACTGGGATCTCGCCCCGCCGCCCCAGGCGTACGCCGACGAACTGCGCATGTTCCCCCGCACCGAGGAGAACGTGCCGGACTGGCTCATGCGCCGCATGGCGGGTCTCGGGCCGGAACGCCCCGGTCCGCGTTTCCGCATGGCCCGTGTCTTCGACGGTGTGAGCTCCGGTGGGCGTCCGGTGGTGAACAGGCCGGAGCTGGACGCCGAAGAGCGGGACAAGCTGCTCGACTACCTCGACGGCGCCCCGGTGGTGGTGCCCGGCCGAGGGGTCGACCTCGACCGGCTGGCCGACACTCCCGAAAGCACCGTGCCCATCGCCTTCCACAGCGACGGCACGTGGATCTGGCCTGCGGCCGTCAACTACTACCTACGCAAGTACGGGATCGCGCCCGACCCCGATCTCGTGCAGCACATCCGCGCGAACGGGTTCGTCATCCCCGACGTGCCCGATGCCGCCAGGCAGGCCGCCGCGGCCCATGTTTCGCGAAGCGGGCCGCCGCCTCTGCCGCAACGTCCCGTTCCTCCGGCGCCCGAGCAGGAACGGGCACCCGAGCAGCCCGAGCCCGCCGCCCAGCGTGCTCCCGTGGAACACACGCAGGAGCCACCGCGCCCGCCGTACGACGAGGAGCCGCCCGAAAGCGACGCCGAACGCACCCGGGTCGCGGCTCCGGTGCAGGGCGCACCACAGGACTACGAGCCCGAACGGCACGGCGAACCCTACGAACCCTACGAAGACCAGCGCTTCGGGGAAAGCGACGCGGAACGCACCCGGGTGGCCGCGCCACCACAGTTCGCCGAGGACGACGGCCGCCCCGAGGACTCCCGTTACGACGAACGGGAGTACGCCGAGGATTACCGCGACGAGCGCTACGAGGACGAACACTACGAACAGCAGGGCCGGGAAGGTTACGAGAACCGGCCCTACCGGGACGAGCCGTACGAGGACGAGCCGTACGAGGAACGCGGCTACGACGAACACGGCTACGAGGACGAGCACCCGGACGATCCCACGCGTCCTGAGCACCCCGCCGACGCGGCGACGACCTACACCCCCGCGGCCGTGCTCGACGACGGACCGCCCACCACGATCACGCCGCCGCAACCGGCGGGCCCGCCCGTGCCCGAGGCCACCGAACGGGGCCGGGCACCGGATCGAAGGCCCGAACCCGAGGACCAGCCCGAACCCGCACACTCCCACGACGACGACGGCGGCCCGCCCACCGAGTACTCCGCCGGCCCGCTCGTCTACGACGAGCCGGTGTTGGAGAACATGCAGGACCGGCTGGACGAACTCGGCGTGCCCGAATGGGCCTACCGCATCGGTGAGCCCGCGGAACAGGGCTGGGCGCTGGAGGAAGTCGGAGAAGGCTGGCGCGTCGGCCGGTACGACGACAACCAGCTGACCAGTCCCGCCGTGTTCGGGGACGTGGAGGACGCGGCGGCGTTCATGCTCGGCAAGCTGCTGCTCACACTGGAGGAGAGCATGTCGGGAACACCGGTTCCCCCGCTGCAGAGCGGTGACCTCCCGCAGAGGCAACTCTCTCCGCAGCAGGACAGGCCCACACCTCCGCAGCGGGTCACCACCACCGTGTCGTCCGACGTAGCCACGGGCATGCGGCCACCGGCGCCGCAGGAGCCGGCGGGTGAACAGCGGATGCCCGCCCCGCCCGGGGAGGAGGCGGGGGCTCGTGGGCCGCAACCACCCCAGGGTGGGCCCGCAGCACCGGTACCGCCCACGCCACCCGCGTCTTCGCGCCATGACGGGCCCCGGCCCGCCGAACCCGCCACGCAGGGCCGCAACGGCCAAGTCGGCAAGGGCAGCCAACAGTGGCCCATCCAGCCGCTGCCGGGTGAACCGCCACTCACGCTGTTCCGCGGCAAGGAGATGCGTGACCTTCCCGTGGGCAGCGAACTCGACCGCTTCGGTGGTCCCAACGGCAACCTCACCTACGCCGCGGGCACCCCGTTCGAGGAACGGTCGCTCGTGCCGGAATGGGTCAACCGCCCGTACCACGTGTACCGGGTGCAGCGCCCCATTCGTGTGCTCGCCGGTGTCGCCATCCCGTGGTTCAATCAGCCGGGCGGTGGCGCGGCATACCTGCTGCCCGCGTCGATCGAGGACTTGCTCGCCGACGGCGACCTGATCGAACTGGAGCCGGGAGAGCCACCCATCGACTGACCTCGACGGGTACGGGACGAAGAAGTGCACGGACTCATCGGTCGGTGGGTCCGTGGAGCCTTAGCCGAGTACGCCACCGTCGCCGCCCGTAAGCGTGGCATACCCCGGGAAAGACCGCATACCGCTATCGAACTTGCGTTCGATGAATTCAGTAAACGGCGAGCGTGCGGGGGGTGTCAAGCCGGGACACCGGCCCGGGTGACGGCGCTACGCGTGACTCGAACGAACACGAAAAAAACCGGTAGGCCCTCGATCTTCGTGCGATCGAGGGCCTACCGGGTGAAGGCTCCGTCTCCCGCGTCTCCCGCGACTTCCGCGAGGCGACCGGAGCGGACGTCAGTGAGTGAAGTGGCGCGTTCCGGTGTGGTAGACGGTGGCTCCCGCCGCTTCGGCCGCGGCGAGCACCTCAGCGTCCCGGACGGACCCGCCGGGCTGCACCACCGCGCGCACACCCGCGTCGAGGAGCACCTGCAGGCCGTCGGGGAAGGGGAAGAACGCGTCCGAGGCCGCCACCGCCGCCTTGGCCCGATCTCCCGCCCTGTTCACGGCCAGCCGGGCCGCGTCGACCCGGTTCACCTGTCCCATGCCGACCCCCACCGTGGCCTGCTGGTGGGCGAGCAGGATCGCGTTGGACTTCACCGACCGGATCGCCCGCCAGGCGAACGCCAGGTCGGCCAGGGTGTCTGCGTCCACGGGCTCACCGGTGGCGAGTGTCCAGTTGGCCGGGTCGTCGCCCTCGGCGTCGATCCGGTCGGCGGTCTGCACCAACATCCCGCCCGAGATGGGCCTCAACTCCGTGGTGCCCGAACTGCCCTGTTCCGGCAGCCGCAGCAGGCGGATGTTCTTCTTCTGCTGCAGCACCTCCAACGCCTCGGCGTCGAAGTCGGGGGCGAGCACGACCTCGGTGAACACGTCCGCGATCTGCTCGGCCAGTTCCGGAGTCACCGGTCGGTTCACCGCGATCACACCGCCGAAGGCCGACAGCGGGTCACACGCGTGTGCCTTACGGTGTGCCTCGGCGGCGTCCACGCCCACGGCGATACCACACGGGTTGGCGTGTTTGATGATCGCCACGGCAGGTTCGGAGAAGTCGAACGCCGCGCGACGCGCCGCATCGGTGTCGACATAGTTGTTGTACGACATCTCCTTGCCGTGCAGCTGCTCGGCGTGGGCGAGCCCGCCCGACGTGGAGTCGCGGTACAGCGCGGCCCGCTGGTGCGGGTTCTCGCCGTAGCGCAGCACCGCGTGCCGCCGCCAGGTGCCGCCGAGGAAGTCGGGCAGATCGACAGCCGTGCCCCCACCGGCCTCGGTGTCGGTGCTGTCGTCGGTGTCGTCGGTGTCGTCGGCGGGTGCGTACGAAGTCGCGAACCACGACGCCACCGCCACGTCGTAGGCGGCCGTGTGGGCGTACGCCTCGGCGGCCAGCCGCTTCCGCTCGGCCAGCCCGAAACCGCCCTCCCGAACGCGTTGCAGCACCCAGTCGTAACGCGAGGGATCCACGACCACCGCGACGCTGGTGTGGTTCTTCGCCGCCGCCCGCACCATGGCGGGGCCGCCGATGTCGATGTTCTCCACACACTCGTCCGGCGCGGCACCCGACGCGACGGTGCTCGCGAACGGGTAGAGATTCACCACGAGCAGGTCGAACGGCGCGATGTCGAGCGACCGCAGCTGCTCGACGTGGTCCTCACGCGTGGTGTCGGCGAGCAAACCGGCGTGCACCCTCGGGTGCAACGTCTTGACCCTGCCGTCGAACGACTCGGGGAATCCGGTGACCTCCTCGACCGCTGTCACGGGCACCCCGGCGTCGGCGATCACCTTCGCCGTGCCGCCGGTGGAGACGATCTCCACACCGGCCGCGTGCAGGCCTGTCGCCAGCTCCAACAGTCCACTCTTGTCGGACACGCCGATCAACGCCCGTCGCACGGGCCGCTGTCCCGGCACCGGGGTCCGCTCGCTCACGAGAACCTCACCTTCCGTCCGTCCACCGTGCACCCCGCACGGGCCAGTTTCGCGATGACGTCCACGAGCAGCCTGCGCTCCACCGCCTTGATGCGCTCGTGCAACGTCACCTCGTTGTCCTCGGGTTCCACGACCACGGCTTCCTGCGCGATGATCGGCCCCGTGTCCACCCCCGCGTCCACGAAATGCACGGTCGACCCGGTGACCTTGGCCCCGAGCTCCAGCGCGTCGGCCACGGCCCGAATACCCGGGAACGCGGGCAGCAGCGCCGGATGGGTATTGATCACCCGGTTGGGAAAACGGGACAGGAACTCCGGCCCGAGGATCTTGAGGAAACCCGCGGACACCACGAGGTCGGGACGGTGAACGGCAACGGCTTCGGTGAGAGCCCTGTCCCACGCCGCCCGATCGGGATAGTCACTGGTTCTGACGGTGAACGTCGGCACACCCGCCCGCTCGGCCCGCTTCAAGGCCTGCGCTTTCTCGCGGTCGGTTCCCACCGCCACGACCTCGGCGGGGAAGTCGTCATCACCCACCGCGTCGAGCACGGCCTGCAACAGGGTCCCCGAACCGGAAGCGAGTACGACGAGCTTCACCGGCACGGGCAGCTGCAAACTGACAGTCAGTGGGGGTCTCCTAGCCGGGCCGTGCGCCGATGGCGCACACGTCAACTGACCTGGTGACATCCAGCCTAAAGGCCGCCTCGTCGCCTCAGCGTCGAGGGGTGCGACGTGGCTTTCGTCCCGACCCGGTCAACCACGCCACCACTCCGCCCGGCACGACGACGAAAGCGAACGCGGCCAACGAGAACAACTCGACCCGGACCGCCACGGGATCGTACGCACCGCCGCCCAGGGCACCCCCGGCGAACGCGGCCACCACCACGGCACAGAAGCCGCACACGGTTCCCGCGACGAACACGGCCCGCAACCGCGCACTCAAGCGCCTGTCCACTTCCCGCAGCGACCAACCCACGCCCACCCCGATCACGGCAGGCACCACCAGCAGCAGGGGCCACCACGCGCCGTACTCGGCGGGCAGTCCCGCCAGCACCGGCACCGCGGGCACCGGACCGGGTGTCATCGCGAGCGCGCTCACCGAAACCTCGCCGATGACGAAACCACCGCCGGTCAGCACACTCACCGCGAGCACGGTCGCGTTGGGCACGTAGCCCAGCGACAACAGCAGCATTCCCACCGCGCTGCCCGCATCCGGCGAGTACGCGGAGAACAACTCCCCCAACGTCGACCACGCCGCCAGCGTGGCCCCCAGAAACAGCAACGTCCCCACCGCGAACAGAGCGCCGAAGCCGATCAGGCCCGCCCGCATACCGCGCACGGCCACCGGGTCCAGCCGCTTCGACCAATTCGCCGAGGTCACGAAGGCCGCTCCTGAAGCTGCTGCGCCACCGGCCAGAACGGTGGGGGTGAGGATCGCCTCGGGAAGCCGCCCCTCCACGGCCGACCCCGCGGCCACCCCGACAGCCACCACGGCGAACAACGCGTGCGCGACCACGACCGTGCCCACCACGGACGCCGCACGGGACAGCCGACCGGACCGCCTGGAAGCGGCCTCGTCGAGACGTCGTACCGCCGAGGCGGCGGTACGGAACACCAGGAGAACGGCACCGAGCGTGGGCAACATCGGCAGCACCCCCAGTGGGGCGCCACCGATGTCGAGCGGCACCTGATAGGCCGCCAACCACGCGGGACAGGCAGCGGCGAGTACACCGCCGGCAGAGAACTCCGATCTGGGCGCGAGGGCCGCCACCAGCACGAGCAGGCTGGCCACCACCGCGTAACCGGTGACGATCGGGCCGAGCGCGACGCCGAGGAGCACACGCGCTCGGCCTGAGCGCATCACATCACCTTCCCCCATGGTGAGCCCGGACACGGACGCGGTGAACCTGCCCATAGTGGGCACCCTCGCACCGGCACAGGCCCGGTCGGGTGAGCCACGCCGCGAGCGGTGATCGCGGTGAGATTCGCCTCACCCGGACGAGGCACCGTCCGTCCGTGTCGGGTTCCGCTGTCAGCTGCCGGACTGACCGGGATTGTTCTGCTGGTCCGACTGCTGGTCGGACTTCTGCTCGGACTGCTCGGATTCCCCCGAGGGCTGGTGGAAGAACTGGCCCTGCTGCGGGGCGTACTGCGTGGGCTGCTGCATCGGCTGGGAGAAGTTCGGGGACTGGGCCGAGGGGAAACTGCCCGAGGGCTCCGACGAAGGCTGCTGCTGACCGTACGGGGGCTGCTGACCGGGCTGGACCTGCTGCTGACCGTACGGGGACTGCTGACCAGGCTGGACCTGCTGCTGACCGTACGGGGACTGCTGACCGTAAGGCTGCTGACCGTAGGGCGACTGGCCGTAGGGTGACTGCGCCTGCGGAGTCGGCGCCTTGATGATGCCGGAGTCGAACAGGTAGCCAGCCACGGCTGCACCCATCTGCAGGATGCCGAAGATCAGCACGAGGATGCCGCCCACCTTCAGGTTGCTGGCCTGAAAAACGGTGAACAAGAACGGAAGCATGCCCCCCACGGAAAGGGCCGCCGGCCACGGACCCGGCTTCTGCTCACCGGGCAGAAAACCGAACACGGCGGTCAATCCCGCGATGAACAGCAACGCGGGCACCCACCCCACAAAGCTCTCGTAGAAGCTTCTATCTGCGGCGAAAGTCGCGAAACCGAGGAACAGGTTGAGCACCCCGAGGCCACCCGTCGCCAACAGCAGAATCTGCGGCAGCGAAAGCGACGGCCGTCCGGTGGACGGCGCTCCCGGATACGACTGGTGCGGCTGCTGCGGGCCCTGGGCAGGAAACCCGCCAGGTGTGCTGCTCGGGAAGGTCATCCGTGTTCTCCTGTCATATCGAGCTCGAATGGCGTGGTCGCTCGAAGGCATGCTTACGACCATGCCGCCGTCCGGCACCTACCGAAGTATTCGACGTACGCCCGACGCGCACGGTTTCGGCGTTCGGTGCCTTTTTACACAGGGCGCTTCGCGCACAAAACAAGGGCCGGGCAGGAAGCCCGACCCTTGTTTTGTGAGAATTCGTCGCTGACCGGCGGTCCGTTACAGCGCCTTGTAGAGCTCGCGCGCAAGCTCGGCGGTCTCGGTGGGGGTCTTGCCCACCTTCACGCCGGCGGCCTCCAGGGCCTCCTTCTTCGCCTGCGCGGTCCCGGACGAACCCGACACGATCGCGCCCGCGTGGCCCATCGTCTTGCCCTCGGGCGCGGTGAACCCGGCGACGTAGCCGACGACGGGCTTGGTGACGTTGGCCTTGATGTACTCGGCGGCGCGCTCCTCGGCGTCCCCGCCGATCTCACCGATCATCACGATGAGGTCGGTGTCCGGGTCGGCCTGGAACGCCTCCAGCGCATCGATGTGCGTGGTGCCGATGATCGGGTCACCACCGATACCGATGGCGGTCGAGAAACCGATGTCCCGCAGCTCATACATCATCTGGTAGGTCAACGTGCCGGACTTCGACACCAGGCCGATCCTGCCGGGGCCGGTGATGTCGGCCGGAATGATGCCCGCGTTGGACTGTCCCGGCGAGATGATGCCCGGGCAGTTCGGGCCGATGATCCGGGTCTTGTTGCCCTTCGCGCACGCGTGCGCCCAGAAACCGGCCGAGTCGTGCACCGGGATGCCCTCGGTGATCACGACCGCGAGCGGGATCTCGGCGTCGATGGCCTCGATGACCGCGTCCTTGGCGAACTTCGGCGGCACGAAGATCACGCTGACGTCGGCGCCCGTCTCCTTCATGGCCTCTTCGACGGTGCCGAAGACGGTCAGGTCCTTGCCGCCGATGGTGACGGTCTGGCCCGCCTTACGGGCGTTCACACCGCCGACGATGTTGGAACCGGCCGCCAGCATCTTGGTGGCGTGCTTGGTGCCCTCGGAACCACTGAGGCCCTGGACGATGATCTTGGATTCGCTGTTCAGAAAAATCGACATGTCTTTCACGCACCTGCCGCAGCCAACTCGGCGGCTTTGTCGGCCGCGCTGTCCATCGTGTCCACCAGCGTCACGAGCGGGTGCGCCGCCTCGGCGAGGATGCGGCGGCCCTCCTCGACGTTGTTGCCGTCGAGCCGCACGACCAGCGGCTTGGTGGCGTCGTCGCCGAGGATCTTCAGCGCCTCGACGATGCCGTTGGCCACCGCGTCGCACGCGGTGATACCGCCGAACACGTTGACGAACACGCTCTTGACGTCCGGGTCACCGAGGATGACGTCCAGCCCAGCCGCCATGATCTCGGCCGACGCGCCACCACCGATGTCGAGGAAGTTCGCCGGACGCACACCACCGTGGCGCTCGCCCGCGTAGGCCACGACGTCCAGCGTGGACATGACCAGTCCCGCGCCGTTGCCGATGATGCCGACCTGGCCGTCGAGCTTCACGTAGTTGAGGCCCTTGTCCTTGGCCTTGGCCTCCAGGGGGTCCTCCGCCTCGACGTCGACGAAGTCAGCGTGCTTCGGCTGCCGGAACTCCGCATTGTCGTCGAGCGTCACCTTGCCGTCGAGGGCAATGATCTCGTCCTTCGGATCCCGCACCAGCGGGTTCACCTCGACCAGGGTGGCGTCCTCGGAGACGAACGTCTCCCACAGCTTGACGATCACCTCGGCGGCCTTCTCCCGCACGGCCTCGGGGAAGTTGGCCTGGGTGACGATGTCCCGCGCCTTGTCGAGGTCGACACCGGTCAGCGGATCGACCGGGACCTTCGCCAGCGCCTCGGGACGCTCGACGGCGAGCTGCTCGATCTCCATGCCACCCTCGGCGGAAGCCATGGCCAGGAAAGTGCGGTTGGCACGGTCGAGCAGGAACGAGAAGTAGTACTCCTCGGCGATCTCGGACGCCTCGGTTACCAGCACCCGGCGCGTCACATGTCCCTTGATGTCCAGTCCGAGGATCGCTCGGGCCTTCTCCACCGCTTCGGCCGGGTCGGCGGCGAGCTTCACGCCACCGGCCTTACCCCGGCCGCCTGTCTTCACCTGAGCCTTCACAACCACCTGGCCGCCGATTTCCTCAGCCGCCCGGCGGGCTTCTTCGGCCTCGCTGACCACGGATCCCGGAAGTACGGGTACGCCGTGGGCAGCGAAAAGCTCCTTCGCCTGATACTCGTAGAGGTCCACTACTTCTGTCTCCTGACGACACGCCAATGTGGTTTTGTAAACCGTGCTGCCGGACGCCGTTGACCCTATCGATCCGACCGCCGGCGAGGCCGCTCACATCAGGTGAACTCGGTCACCGAACCCCGCCTGAGCTGGAGAATGTGGCGAATATCGCGCCCGCGCCGACACGGACGAGTGATGCTCGCGCCACATTCTCCACGCGAAGATCAGGCGCGACGACGGCCGACCGCCACGATGGCGACAGATCCGGCCAACGCGACCAGCGCGGCCAAGGAGAACCACAACCCCGGGCCCGCCGACGAGCCGTCGATCTCACCGCCGACCAGCGGAAGGGTGGCCGCACGTAGCCCCACGACACAGGCGGCACCCGCCAACAACGCCACAGCCCGTATCGGCCTGCTGCGCGCCGCCAGCACGCAGGCACCGACGACGACGAGGACCGCCGCCGCCAGCCCCCACGTCGGGGCACCCACGTCGGACCACAGTCCCGGCTCGACGTACTCGGGCGCTGTCACCGACGGCGTCCCGAACGCGGCGACCGCCAACAACGCCGCCGCTGTGAGCGGGATGAGCATCCGCAGCCCCACCGCCGTCAAGCCGTGGGGGACCACGTCCCAGCTCTCGACGGGACCGCCGGTGCTCCCCGTGCCAGCAGTGTCTTCGGGGACTTCTGCGTCCTCCGTGTCCTCCGTGGCTGCAGCGTCCTCGGCGTCCTCGGCGTCCTCGCGTTCCACCATGCCCGCCACAACGGAACAGCACGCGGTGGCCACGGCACCCACCATCGCCAGCCACGCCCACACCACACCGGGTCCGGAGCCGATCGACCCGGGTTCGAGGGAGTCCAGGAGCCCGCCCACCGGGATGCCGTACTGCGCCGACGAGGTCGACGAGAACGACGCGCCGGTGTAGCCCGTGGTGAGCGCGGTGTCGAGCACCGCGGTCGCGGCGAGCGGAACCCCGACCCAGGCCACGGACAGCACAGGACGCACAGCCGCCGCGACCTGCGCTACGAGCATCGCGAGTCCGAGTACGCCGACCACGACCCCGGCGGCCAGTAGGAGCCACCGCGCCGGGCTCTCGGGGGCATCCCCGGGGCCGGACGTCGCCAACTGCGGTAGCACCGCTCCCAGGGTCGCCAGAACACCCGTCAGCAGCGCGAGCACACCGGTCGCCAGTTCCAGCTTCCGCCTGCCGGGCAACCGCGCCTCGGCCACGCCGGACGAAGACGAGGCGAGATCCCTCGTCTTCCGCGCCGTCTTCCGTGCCGCCGAGGACGACAACCCCAGCACGGCCACCGCGACCAGCCAGGGCCCGGCGGCGAGGTCGAGCGACGGCATGCTCAACGCGGCGACCAGAGGAGGAGCCCCCAACGCCGCCAGAGCGAGCGCGAGACCGACGAGTCCGCCCCTGGCCACGGACACCTTACGAGGCAGCACGACCAGCAACACCGCACCGGCGGACAGCGCCAAGGCGGACAACACGCGACCGACGAGCTCCACCGCAGGCCCCTCGAAGGCGTTCTGCGCCAGCAGGTAGACGCTGGTCGTGTGGAAGGGCGCCATCAACAGCCCGCACGCCCCCACCACGGCGACCAGGAAGACGACGAGCACCTGCCGTCGCCTCCAGTCCCCGGTGTCCTCGAAAACATCGAAAACACCGAAAACACCGGGGACACCGGGAACGTCGGGGAAACCGACGTCGGCGTCGTCTTCCTCGGCACCGAGGCCGGATTTCCCCCTGGCCACCATGAGCGCCGTCACACCGGCGGCCAGGGTGAGCACGTGCCCGGCGAGCAACAACCACAGCCCGAGCGAGGGCGAGGGCAGGGAGAGGTCCCGCGGCAGGTACAGCTCGGGGCGGGATGCCGTGGAGGGGTCCACCACCAGTTGCAGGTCCAGGACGACGGCCGCGGGGGCGAGCACCGCGGCTCCGATCAACACGCCCATGGCCGCGCCAAGCCGGGGCCGTAGGAGCAGCAACCAAGCCGACGTCACGGGAGCCACGGCCAGCACCGTCAACAACGGCGCGCTCGAAAATCCTCGCGGCGCACCGTCCAGGGAGGGCAGGACAGCGCCCACCGCGCTCACCACGGCGCCGAGGGTCGCCACGGCCATCGCAAGCAGCACCGATCGCCGATGAAGAACCGACCTGGTCCGTGGCGGATGCGCCTGAGTCGGAGCAGCGGTCACATCCGCGCGTTGTGGTCCGATAGTCCACCCCCGAGCCGGTTTGTGGATCGCACGGCGCATTCGCGAGGCACCCGCCGGAGCGGCCCGCGGTGCGCGCAGCTTCCGGCGACGAGCGTAGCGACAGGGCTCAGGCCATGCCCGCGTGGCGAGACGGACGGTGGAACCCCGGATCCGAGGCCGCCGTTTTAAACCTCGGTTGCCTGAATGTGACTGATGTCACATTACATCGATGGACCCCCTTCTACCTTGAGTCATGCGGTCACCACACCGCCCGAACACCCCCTCGCGGCATAGCAATCGCGAACGGCGCCTTGCCCGCAACGCCACCATTTCGTTACTGTCCCGCAGTCCCCATTACGGTCAGATCACGAATCACGTGAGCGGTACCCCGACACCGTTCACCCGGGTCCCCCGCCCGGCGGTTCACGGTCTGACTCCCCCGAGGAATGGAAGGCGCTGACTTGGCTCGACACCGCTCCCCCGGCGGCCAAGATCCTTCCCCGGCACTCGAGGAAGCACTGAACAGTGCAACCGTTCGTGTCCGGGGCTCGCACCGGCTTCCCGCGCCCTCGTCGGCGCTGCGGGGCCGTGTGATGGTGGCCGCGGTCGCGGCGGGCGCTTTCGCCGCCGCCGCAGCAGGTCAGACACTGCAGAACACCAACACCAGCAACTCCTCGCCGCAGCGACACACCGACGTCACCCCGCTGGCCAACGCCAGCGACGCGAGTGCGTCCCTGGACTCCGGAGGGGCCTCCGGGGTCGGCGGTAACGCTCCGGCGGGCGCGCCCGTGCTGCTCCAAGTCTCGCACTCCACCGACGCTTCCGCCGAGGCGCAGAAGCTCACCGAAAGCGCCGAGATCACCGAGGAGCGGCTCGAACGCGAGGCCGAGGAGCGGCGGAAGGCCGCCGAGGAAGCCGCGCGCCCCAAGTTCGTGGCACCGACGAACGGCGTGTTCACGTCCGGCTACGGCGCCCGGTGGGGCGGCACCCACTACGGCATCGACATCGCCAACAGCATCGGCACACCGATCGTGGCCGCCGCCGACGGCACGGTGATCGAAGCGGGCCCGGCCAGCGGGTTCGGCCTGTGGGTGCGCGTCCAGCTCGACGACGGCACCATCCACGTCTACGGACACATGGACAGCTACTCGGTGTACGTCGGCCAGAAGGTCAAGGCGGGCGAGCAGATCGCCGTCATCGGCAACCGGGGCCAGTCCACCGGACCGCACCTGCACTTCGAAGTGCACGAGAACGGCCAGAAGGTCGACCCGCAGGCCTGGCTGTCCGCACGCGGCGTCTACCTCTGAGGTAGCCGCCCCCGATACCTCCGGCCGCGCGCGAAGCCGCGCCACATCGACAACCACCCACACCGCCCGGACGTGCCACAACGTCCGGGCGGTGTGTCGTGTGAAGGTGTTTCCAGACCTCCCGGCGGCCACCTCCCGCACCGGCGCCGTTCCGGCTCCCACTCGCCCCACCACACCTCACTCCCGTCGAACTTGCGTTCGATTCGAACAGTAGTGAGGGGGTCCGACAAAAACCGGCGGAAACGGAGACTTCGGGGCCCTAGAGTTTCACCATCGGCACGTTGCCGATCAGCATGAGCCGCACGGTTCCCACACTGCCGAAGTCGATGGTGGCCGTGGCCCTCGGCCCCGAGCCCTCCGTGGCGACCACCGTGCCCAGCCCGTACTTGTCGTGGCTGACCCGATCGCCCACGTCGAGCTTGAGCGCCACGGTGTTCTTCCAACCGTCGCTCGGCCGGGCGCGGCGAAGGCCCGAGGGCGACGTGGTGCGCGGACCGGCCGCCGAGCCGATACCGGAACCACGTCCCCAGGTCGTGGCCGCACGAGGAGACCCCGCCTCCCGCGACGACGCCGACGGGGCCCGCCTACGCCAGTCGACGAGGTCGGCAGGGATCTCGTCGAGGAACCGCGACGCCGGGTTGCTCATGGGCTGCCCCCAGGCGCTGCGTACCAACGCCCGCGAGACGTACAGCCGCTGCCGGGCACGCGTGATCGCCACGTAGGCGAGCCTGCGTTCCTCCGCGAGCTCCTTCGGCTCGCCGAGCGCCCGCAGGTGCGGGAACACACCGTCCTCCCAGCCCGTGCAGAACACGACCGGGTATTCGAGCCCCTTCGCCGTGTGCACCGTCATCAGCGTGACCACGCCGTCCTCGTCGGCCTCGTCGGCGCCCTCGCCGTCGGGTGACGGGACGGAGTCGGCGTCGGCCACCAGCGACACGCGTTCCAGGAAAGCCGGTAGCGATCCCGGCTCGGGTACCCCGGCATCACCGGCACCGTCGAGGCCACCGAGATCACCGACATCGGCGGCGCCGTCGGCGCTTCCGTCCTCACCCACCTCCGCGGCCCTCACCGCCTGCGCGAACTCGGTGAATTCCCGCGCCACCGTCACGAGCTCGTCCAGGTTCTCCAACCGCGAGGCGTCCTGCGGGTCGTTCGAGCCCTCCAGCTCGGCGCGGTAACCGGTGCGGTCCAACACCGCTTCCAGGACGTCGGCGACGTCCGTGCCCTCGTCCACGAGATCCCGCAGCCCGCCGATCAGCCCCACGAACGCGGTGATGGCCTTGCGCGAACGCGGGTTCAGCAGCGGAACCCGACCGTCGACGGCATCCCGCAACGCCGACGCGAACGAGATGCGTTCCCGCTCGGCGTGGGTCACCACCACGGCCTCGGCCCGCTCCCCGATGCCCCGTTTCGGCACGTTGAGGATGCGGCGCAGACTCACGGTGTCCTCGGGATTGGCCAGCACCCGCAGGTATGCGAGCGCGTCCCTGACCTCCTTGCGTTCGTAGAACCGAACTCCGCCGACGACCCGGTACGGCAGGCCGAGCCGGATGAAGATCTCCTCGAACACCCGGGACTGGTTGTTGGTCCGGTAGAAGACGGCCACGTCGGAGTACTTCGCCTCGCCGCTGTCGACGAGCGCGTCGATCTCCCCGGCCACGAACGCCGCCTCGTCGTGCTCGCTGTCGGCCACGTAGCCGACGATGCGTTCGCCCTGGCCCGCGTCGGTCCACAGACGCTTGTCCCTGCGCCCGGGGTTGCGGGAGATGACGGCGTTGGCCGCCGACAGGATTGTCTGCGTCGACCGGTAGTTCTGCTCCAGCAGGATGGTGCGCGCGTCGGGGAAGTCTCGCTCGAACTCCTCGATGTTGCGGATGGTGGCGCCTCGGAACGCGTAGATCGACTGGTCGGCATCGCCGACGACACACAACTCCGACGGGGACAGGCCGGATTCGGTCGGCCCGGTTCCGACCAGCTCTCTGACCAGGGTGTATTGCGCGTGGTTGGTGTCCTGGTACTCGTCGACGAGGACGTGCCGGAATCGGCGGCGGTAGTGCTCGGCCACGTCAGGGAAGACCTGGAACAGTTCCACCGTCTTGGCGATGAGGTCGTCGAAGTCCAGGGCGTTGGCCTGAGTCAGCTTGCTCTGGTACTCGCGATACGCCTCGGCGGCCTTGCGTTCGAAGTCGCTCGCCGCGGCATCGGCCGCCGCGTCGGGGTCGACGAGTTCGTTCTTCAGGTTGGACACGTGGTTGGTGAGCACCCGCGCCGAGTACCGCTTCGGATCGAGTTCCAGGTCGCGGCCGACCAGGGCCATCAACCGCTTGCTGTCGTCGGCGTCGTAGATGGAGAAGTTCGAGGACAGCTCCAGAGTCTTCGCCTCACGCCGCAACAGGCGAACGCACATCGAGTGGAACGTCGACACCCACATCGCACCCGCTCGCCGTCCGACGAGCTCGGCCACGCGGTCACGCATCTCGGCCGCGGCCTTGTTGGTGAAAGTGATGGCCATGATCTGGCCGGGATGCACGTCTCTGGCGGCGAGCAGGTAGGCGATCCGCCTGGTGAGCACGCGGGTCTTGCCCGAACCCGCGCCCGCGACGACGAGCAGTGGGCGTCCCTGGTGCTCCACCGCCGCGCGCTGAGCGGGGTTCAGATCATCGAGCAGCGGCCCGTGCGTAGCGCTGCTGCCTGCGGATTCCGGGGGAAGATCGAACAGGGTGCTCATTATGAGTCCACGCTACCTGTGGGGTCCGACGGGCCGATCGTGTGGCATACTCGATGCTGTGCTGCGCGACGCGTTTCGATTTTTCTACGGGAACCGGACTCCGGCTCCCGTGAACGCGTAGTGCCATCGACCGTCACGAAAGCCCCGGAGTCCGGCGGACCCGGGGTTTTCGTCGCTTCGGGCCGACCCGGACCCACGAGTGAGAAGAGGTCAGGATGAACGCCCAGGCTCACAGCACCGACCCCGCAGGTCCCACCGGCTCCTCCGGCCCCGCCACGGCCAAGAGCATCGACGACCTCCGCAAGGAGATCGACTGGCTCGACGCCGAGATCCTGCGTTTGGTGAAACGCCGCGCCGAGGTGTCGAAGACGATCGGGCAGGCTCGGATGGCGGCGGGCGGTCCCCGCATCGTCTACAACCGCGAGATGGACGTCCTCGCGCGGTACCGGGAGCTGGGCCCCGAGGGCAGGCAGCTCGCGATGGCCCTGCTCAATCTCGGTAGGGGACGACTGGGCCGCTGAAGTCCTCGGTGCCCTCGGTCTTCGACCGGCTCTCGACGGTCCGACAGTCGGTCACCGACGTCACTCGGCCGGCACCATACACCTTTCACACCACACCGCGATGCCCCGCGGCTGCCTGCGCTATCCGATTTCAGGGTTCTCCCGGAACCGGATGACAGCAGGGTGGCTGCACACTGGTGTCATGGACATCATCAACATCATCGCCGTCGTGATCGCGATAGCGGGCCTGCTCGCCACACTCGCGCACGTCGGTTACCTGGCCATGTTGAACAGCGCGGCGAACAAGCGCGCCGGAGGCGGTCCGATCGCGGACTACGTGCGTAGCCGATGGCCCATCGCCGGAGGCAGCACAGCCGGCGCCGTGTTGGCTCTGCTGTTCACCACGGGCGGCACCGTGATGGACATCCTGGCGATCCTCATCGCCGCGGGATCCGGCGCGGTGGGGGTGAAGGCGCTGCAGTCCACCCAGGCCCGCTACCGCAGCGGCAGCTGACGGCAGCCGACGGCTACCGCCTCAGGTTCTCCGCCGGGTACCGCCCCTCAACCCGGCGGAGGCGGAGTCGCCGCTGGTTGCCCCGGTGGTCCCGGCTGCCCCCAACAGAGTGAAACACATGCCCGTAGGTGCTCTCCGACCGTCGGTGGAGGCGGAAAACTCCTACGCTGCCTGAGATGAATGTGAGGGGTGTCGCAAGCATCGAGGTCCACGGACCCGTGGAAACGGGTACGCATGTCTCTTTTCGTGAGGACACCGCTCAGGTGACACCGGCCGGTGCAACGGCTGTAGCGGAAGGAGGCGCCCACCCGGCATGAACGGCACATCCGACGCTTCCCATCGACCCGACGAACACGGCGACCCCGGATCGGATACCCGTCCCATCTCTGTCGTCCCCCGCCGGGCTGTGAGGAAGCACCGGCCTGCCCCGGGAACGTGGACTCCGTCCGTCCGTGGCGGTCATGCCGTCCACGCCCGCACCGAGCCGATACCCCCGGTGTCACAGGTGTCGGGTTCGATCGACGTGGAGTTCACCACCTCCCAGGGTGTCCTGTCCGTTCCGGGCGACGAGGTTCCGGAAGAACCCGCCATCCAGCGCACCAAGGTCACGCTGACCGCACCGCCGGACGAACCGCGCGCCCCGGCCGAGGAGGACATCCGTGTCTACGTCGCGCCTCCCGGCGGTCTCGGCAAGTTCAACCTGGGGTCCGTTCCCGCATCGGTGACACCCCCTCGTACCTGGCGCAGAGCCGCCTGGTTCTCCGGTGCGGCGTCGGGAGCCGCCGTCGTGGCGATGCTGCTGGCGGGCACCGCGCTGGTCAGCGACTCCGACGAAGACGCCCAGGCGTTGAACCGCTGGCCCGAGCACAGTGCCCCGCCGTCGGTCCTGCATGACGACGGGGGCAACGGCACGCCGCGCACAGGTGACGTCGACAGTCGGACACCGGAGCGCGACGGAACCACCGAACCGAGCGGATCGGCGACCAGTCACCCCAGGAGCGAGACCGGAACGGTCTCGGTGTCCGAAGCGGGGCGGCCGATCGACGGCACCGCGGAGGACGAGCACGACGTGGCCGCCGCACCGTCGTCGACCAGGCCCGAGAAGCCACCGGTCACACCCGCCACCACGGACGCGGCTCGCGTCGCACTGTGGGCGCCGCACGACACCGAGACCCTCGCGCAACGGTCGCAGGACTACTTCAACACCGTCACCGAGGATCCCGAGGCCGCGCATGCCATGACCACGGGTGAGCTCGCCGCCGCGGGCTCCGAGGGGATCGCCGCGAAGTACGAGGACATCGCCTATTTCGAGGTGCGTGAGGTGTACGTCGACGCCGGCAAGGGCCACACCCTCAACACGGTCGATGTGACCTACGCCGACGGCACCACCGAGCAGCAGACCCGCAAGCTCGTCTTCGGAAGCGATGATCGGATCGAGGCCGACATCGTGTGATGGCGGGCTTAGCCCGAAAGGTCTGTCCACCCGTGGATGCACGGACTTTCCGCACATTCATTTGCACGTGCGGATCTGTGAATGGCCTGAAATTACTCTGCCTGGGTGATGTCGTGCGCCGTTCGTCGTGTCCGTCGTACTGTCCACCGACAGGCGCTGGTGGCCACCCCATCGAGCGGGTTGTCTGGTCGTGGATTCCCGCACTGCAACCAGTAAGGACGCAGGCCGTAACACGAACCAGGCGAGGGCAACAGTGCACGACCGGCACCAATCCGGCCAGGAGCCCACCGTCGTCGTCGACGATCCGTCCGACGCCGGACTTCCGATCGAGAAGCTCGCGGACGACGTGCCTTTGAACGACGTCGAAACCTGTGGATGCGCCCCCGAGGCGACCGACCCCGGCGAATTCGACGAGGAACCACCCGCGGACGAACCCGAGAACGTGTTCGCCCGGCGGGCGAAGCTGATCGCCCTGTTGGTGGCCACGGCCGCGCTCGTGGCGTCGGTCGTGGTGGCCGCCACCATCGCGGGTGACAGCGACGAACCCACCGACTCCGGTGACGCCGCACCACCGGTGCGCGAACACAGGATCACGGGAGTCGCGGCTCTCGGTGGTTTCGCCGCGCCTTCCCCGTCTTCCTCGACAGATCGGGATGGCCCAGGGGAAACCGAGGGCGACATAGTTCACGCAGCCGACACATCGGAGGAATCGTCTCCCGCGACACGCCGCACCGCCGCGGCGGTGGAACCGGCCTCGGCGGCCTCTCCCGGCACCTCGACCGATCGCGACACGCCGTCCGCGACGACAAATCCGGACGTCGTCGAAGCCCGGTCGCAGGCGACCACTCCCCTCCCCGAGGACCGTGCCGAGCTGGTCCGCGACTTCTACTCGCGGGTGAGCTCGTCACCGGAGGCCGCGCTAGAATCCGTGGCAGCCGACCTCGTCGCCGACGAGCGCGAACACCTGTTGTCGGCGTGGCGGTCGATGACCGTCACGGTGGAACACGTGCACCAGGTGTCCGACGGTTCGGTGCACGTGGTCGCCACCTTGCAGCCGGTGCACGGAAAACCACTGCGCATCACGCAGATCCTGAGTTTCAGTGACGGACCGCAGCCGATCATCAACCATGCGACACTGCTGTCGATCCGAGCCCTGTAAGCTCACCGACCTTGTAAGCCCATTACCGTGGCCCTCGGTCGGGGTGTGTACGACTTCCCCGAGCGTGCCACCCGTGTATGCGCAGAGTAATCAGCCTAGTCTGTCACGGGTCGGTCTCGGTAAGCCGGCACACGAACTCCGGTATGTGCGAGCCCGAAGGAGGTCGCGTGAGCGACGAGGGTCGCCTGGTCGCCGGCCGTTACCGCATCATCAGGCGGGTCGGGACCGGGGCCATGGGCGCCGTCTGGCAGGCGCACGACGAGGTGTTGCATCGCACTGTCGCGATCAAGCAACTCCTGCTCCAGCCCGGCCTCGACGAGCATGAGGCGGAAGACGCGCGGCAGCGGACCATGCGTGAGGGACGGATCGCCGCTCGTCTGCACCACCCGAACGCGATCACCGTGTTCGACGTGGTGACGGACGACAACGGTCAACCGTGCCTGATCATGGAGTACCTGCCGTCCACGAGCCTGGCCCAGGAGCTGCAGAAGCATAAGACGCTTCCGCCCATCGAGGTGGCCAGGATCGGCGCCCAGATCGCGTCGGCGCTCAAGGAGGCGCACGCGGTCGGCATCGTCCACCGGGACATCAAGCCCGGCAACATCCTGCTCGCCGACAACGGCGTCGTGAAAATCACCGACTTCGGTATCTCGCGGGCGACGGACGACGTCACGGTCACCAAGACCGGCATGATCGCGGGAACTCCCGCCTATCTCGCTCCCGAGGTGGCGGTGGGTGGCGATCCCGGTCCCGAGTCGGACGTCTTCTCGCTCGGTTCCACCCTCTACGCCGCGTCCGAGGGGCAGCCGCCGTTCGGTTTGAGCGAGAACACGCTGGGCCTGCTGCACGCGGTGGCGGCGGGACAGATCAATCCTCCTCGCCGTTCCGGCCCGCTGACGAGCGTGCTCGCGGTGATGCTGCACCCCGACGTGAACCACCGGCCGACGGCACAGCAGTGCGAGGAGCTGTTGGCCGCCGTCGCACGTGGTGAGACACCTCTCGGCGGCCCCAGCAACGGCGCCGACGACGGACCGGACACGACCGTGCTGGGCGCGGCGGGTGCCGCCGCCGGCGGGGCGCTGGGTGGTGCGGCGGTCGCCGACGACTCAGAAGGCCACACCGGCCGCCTCGACGACGGCTACGGCGACTACGGCGACTACGAGGACTACGACGACTACGACGACTACGACGGCTACCCCGGCGACGGGTACTACGACGAGGGCCCCGCTTCCGGACGGGCGCACGACACCTACGACCGGTACGACCAGCGTCCCGGTCCGACGACCGTCGCGCCCCCGCCCACCCGGGCCATGCCCATGGGCGACGCTGGGCACGACCGCTACGACGATCGCGCCTACAACGACCACGACGACCGGTACGACGAGGCGGGCTACGAGGACCGGGACCACAAAAACCGCGACGACCGCTCGCCCTCGGTGTCCGCCGCCCCGGACCCCGAGGAGAAGAGCAACTGGAAGGTGCCCGCCATCATCGGCGCCGTGGTCGTGGCGGGCATGGCGGCGTTCGTCATGTGGGTGTTCGGCGGTTCCGGTGGCGAGGACGACACCTCCGAGTTCCCCGCCAACCAGCCCGGGGAGACCACGGAGTCGCAGACGAGCAGCACCACCACGTCGGAGACGCCCACGACGACCACCACCGAGGAGGTCGTGGAGACCACCGAGTTCGTCCCACCGAACCCGAACCCGGGTGGCCCCGTCGTCGACGACCCACTGACCACCGATCCGGGCTCGGACTCGACCACCACCGAGGACACCACCACGGACAGCACGACCACCACCACCGACACCACCGAGGAACCCACGGACACGACCGATCCGGACGACCCGCCACCGTCTACCGAGAAGCCGACCACGGAGCCCGGCGGAGGGACCTCGTGAGGAATGCCGTTCGTTGATGCGCGTTTGACCGGTATCGCAGTACAAGGGGTCGTGTGAAGGACACCGAAGGCGCTCTCGTCGGTGAGCGGTACAGGCTCGACCAACCCATCGGCCGCGGTCGTGCCGGTATCGTGTGGCTCGCCTTCGACACGATGCTGCATCGGACGGTCGCGGCCAAACGTGCCTACCTCGACCCGAATCTCGACCCCGAGCAGGCCAGGGAAACCGCACTCGCCGCGGCCAAACGCGCCATGAAGGTGGTGCACCCGAGCGCGGTCACGCTGTACGACGCGTTGCGCGAGGGCGACGACGTGTGGCTGATCATGGAGTACGTGCCGTCCCGCAACATGGCCGAGTTCCTGTACGAGTACGGCACTCTCACTCCGGAGCAAGCCGGTTATCTGGGAGCGGCGCTCGGTGCGGCCCTCGCCTCGGCTCACGGTTCGGGTGTGGTGCACGGCGCCGTGGAACCCGGCAACGTCCTGTTGGCCGACGACGGTGGGGTGAAGCTCACCGACATCGGTGTCCACGGTGGCGCGACCGATTCGGCGTACCTGGCGCCGGAGGTGAAGCGAGGTGGCGCGCCCACGACACAGTCGGACGCGTACGCGCTGGGTGCAGTGCTGTTCAGGGCTGTGGAGGGAGCTCCGCCGTTCGGCCCGGAGGGCAACGACGATCCCGTGGTCCCTACCCGTAGCGGGCCGTTGACGGCGGCGCTGGAGAAGCTGCTGCGAGCCGAGCCGGACCTGCGTCCGACGTTGGCGGACACGGTGACCGCGCTGCGGGCCGTGAGCAAAGGCAGGCAGACGGGGTTCGTGCCGCCGACGGCGCCGGCCATGCCCACCGTTCCCGTCATGCCCCGGCCCCCGAGGGTCGCACCTGCCCCCGCGGCGATGGGTCCCGCAGCGGCGTCCTCACAGACGTCCTCGTCGACCCGATTGCTTCCGTGGGTGCTCGCCGCGCTCGTGGTGGCGCTCGTCGTCATCGTCGTGGTGGTCGTCGCGCTGTAGGTGCGTTCAGCGGGCTGAACGCGCCGGTCTCGCCGCCCTATGCGGGGTCAGACCCTATGCGGGGGTCAGACGAGCCGCCGGTCCGACGCCCACCGCGACAACTCGTACCGGTTGGACAGCTGGGTCTTGCGGAGCACGCTCGACACGTGGGTCTCCACCGTTTTGACCGAGATGAACAACTCCGAGGCGATCTCCTTGTACGCGTAGCCGCGCGCGAGCAGCCGCAGGACATCACGTTCCCTCGGAGTCAGCAGGTCGAGGTCCGGGTCGTTGATCGGTTCCGAACCCGGCCGATCGGCGAACGCGTCCAACACGAACCCGGCGAGTCTCGGCGAGAACACCGCATCACCGTCGGCCACGCGGATGACCGCGCGCACCAGCTCCCGCGAGGAGATCGTCTTGGTGACGTAGCCTCGCGCGCCCGCCCGGATGACCGCGATCACGTCCTCGGCGGCGTCGGACACCGACAGCGCCAGGAACACCACGTCCGGCAGCTCGGGCCGTACCCGCCGCAGCACCTCGGCACCGCCACCATCCGGCATGTGCACGTCGAGCAGCACGACCTGCGGGCGCGTGCGTCGGATTCCCGCCACGGCCTCGGCGACCGACCCGGCTTCGCCCACCACGCGGACCTCGTCGCTCACCGATTCCAGTTCCGTGCGCGCACCCGCACGGAACAACGCGTGGTCGTCGACGAGGAAGACCGTCACCGGTTTCCGACCTTGCTGTTCGTCCGTCGTCACGTCGCCCCCTGAGCGCTCCGGTCCGCGGTCCTGCGCGGTACCTCCAACTGCACCTCGGTGCCTTCTCCCGGGGCGGTGCGTAACCGGCACCGACCGCCGTTACGCTCCATCCTGCCTCTGATCGAGTCCGCGAGACCATGCCGGTCGGCGGGAACGGCGTCCGGGTCGAAGCCTTTGCCCCGGTCCCGCACGAACACCGTCACCGACTCCGGTTCCACCTCGGCGTATACGCTGACCTCGTCGACTTCCGCGTGTTTGGCCGCGTTCACGATCGCTTCCCGCGCCGCCTGGACCAACGCCGTCAATCGGTCGTCGACCTCTACCTCACCGCCGACGACCACGTGCTGCACCGAGATGGCGAACGTGTCCTCCACCTCGCCGCACGCCTCGGCCAACGCCTCGGACAGGGTGCTCCCCCGGTTCTGCGCCCTCGACGATCCCGGCTTCCCCGGGGCCCCCGACCCGGCCCTCGGCGCTCCGTAACCCGAAGGTCCGTACAGCCACTGTCGCAGCTGCCGCTCCTGACTGCGTGCCAGTCTCGCCACCTCACGTGGCATATCGGCCTGCTTCTGGATCAACGCGAGCGTCTGGAGCACGGAGTCGTGCAGATGCGCGGCGATCTCGGCGCGTTCCTCGGTGCGGATCCTCGCGCGCCGCTCCTCGCCGAGGTCCCGCACCATCCGCACCCAGAACGGCACGGTCAGCACGGCCACCCCGATCAGCGTGGCCAACACCGCTATCAGCGCGAACTGGACCTGGTCGAAGCTGCCGCCCCGGAACACGACCACGCCGATGCCGGTGATCACGAGCGCCGCCCCGGCGACCACCCGCACGACGGCACGTACCCCACCGCCGTCGAAGAGCCCCGCGACGCCCGACCGGGCGCCGTCCCGCCAGCGGCTGCGCTGCGACTCATCGGCCTCGCGCCACACGACGGCCGCACCGACGAGCGCGGCGGCGAGCGGAATCCCCACCCAACCACCGAGCACACCGGTGAGCGCGCCCCCGGCGAACGTCAGCCCGATACCGAGCGCGATCAGGCCGTATGCCTGCTGCCGTTCCTTCGCCGACTCGGGAACGGCCGCCTCGTCCTCCGACTGCTGGGGCACGAACACCCACAGCATCCCGTAGGCGACCAGTCCCATCCCGCCGAAAGCCGCGAGCACCGCGAACGTCGCCCGCACCCACAACACGTTGACGCCGAGGTGGTCGGCGAGCCCTCCGGCCACACCCGCGAGCGCGCGGCCCGTGCGACGGCGGTACATCTTCGGTGGGCCGTCGGCCTCCCCCACCTCGGAATCCGAGGGCCGCGACGACTCCGAGGCAAGGTCCGCCCCCGAGCCGACCCCGGCCCCCGCTTCCCGGGAGTCCGAGTCGGGGAACGCGTCGGCGGACTCGGGTGACACGGTCTTCGTCCGAGGCTCGTGCTCGCCCGTCATCCGCTCCTCCACATCCGCCATCGTCACATGACCTCGGTCGTCACTTCATCGGGGAAACCCCTGAGCCGACCCGGACACCGCGGTTCTCCGCCGACATCGAGGTTCAGGGTTCCTCCCCGATGTGTGGTCTGCTGGTCGTGACGCATGCTGTTCGGCATGAACACCACAACGAGCGCCTCGAGGCAGCTGGAGGGCTTCGAGGACACGGTGAAGGACTTCTGGGCCTCACGTCCCAGACGCCCTGGTCACGGCCGCAAACTGGCGGGCGTGGCAGCCGGTGTCGGCAACCGGTACGGCATCGACCCGGCCGTCATCCGGGTGTTGTTCGTCGTTTTGACGGTGTTCAGCGGCATCGGGCTTCCGCTCTACCTGCTGGGCTGGCTGGTCTTCGCCGAGGAGGGCGACGAAGTGTCGGGGGTGGAAAGCCTTTTCGGGAAGGGCCACAGCTCGATGTCCAAGGGGCTCGCGCTGGTTCTGTGCGTGGCTCTGGTTCCACTGTCAGGGTGGGCGTTCGCGGGAAGTTGGATCGACGGGGGTGCCTTCGTCGGGGGGGCACTCGTCGTGGCGGGCCTGTACCTGCTGCACCGCAACAGGGGGCAGTTCCGCCGCCCGGTTCCCACCGGGCCCTCGACCGCGTACAGCGCGACCGCAGGAACCAGCGGCGATACGGGCGCGTGGGGACCACCCGTGTCGCAGGCACCGCCCACGTGGGACGCGCTCGGGGCGGACCCACTGGGTTGGCGGTTGCCCGCCCCCGTGACACCCGCTCCGCCGTCGCAGCCGTCCACGTCACCCACATCGCCTCGCCGCAATTCCAAGGTCGGTCTTGCGACGGTCGGGGTGGCGCTGGCCGTCGGCGGGGCGGGAACGGCGCTCGCCGTCGCGGACGTGCCCTGGTTCACTCCGGTGCACGTGATCGGTCTGGTGCTCGCGGTGCTCGCCGCCGGAATGGTGGTCGGCTCGTTCCTCGGGGGAGGACGGGGGCTGCTGTGGCTGGCCGTTCCGCTGTCGCTGGCGGGTCTCGCGGCGGGCGCCGTCCCGGTCGAGTACGTCGGCGGTGGAATCGGTGAGCTGACCGCCAAACCGACGTCGGCGGAGCAGGTGGAACCTGTCTACGAACGCACGATGGGTCAGATCAACCTCGATCTGACCGGGCTTACCGCCGACTCCGATCCGGTGGAGACGACCGTGCGCACCGGCGTGGGCAGCGTCATCGTGCTCGTTCCGGAGAACGCCGACGTCACGTACCGCTGCGAGACCACGCTCGGCAGCATGTCCTGCTTCGACCACGAGCATTCCGGCATCGACACTCCCGAGATCACCGGCGTCCACAACGGTGCCGACGGTGTGGGTGGCCCCAAGGTCACGGTGACCGCGGAAACGGGCGCGGGGAACGTGGAGGTACTTCGTGAGTGACCACAACGACCCCCAGAGCCGGAAGCCGCAGCGCACCACCGACGTGGTCACGCTGCTGGCCGGGATCGCCACGCTACTCGTGTCGACCTACCTCCTCACCGACGCCGACGTGTGGCTTTCGCACGTCGACCTGCGGTGGGTGCTGGCAGGCGCCGCGGTCGCCGTCGGGCTGCTGATGCTGGTGGTGTCGATGCGACCGCGCAAGGACGGAAGCTGACCTCGAACCGAGAACCGCCGAGAACCACCGGCCGATCCGGGTTCGTCAGCTGAACAGGCCCGCCACGAGGAACACCAGTCCGAGCCCGAAGCTTGCGATCACCGTGATGGCCAGCAGCTTGTGCCGCTTCACCCGGCTTTCCCGCAGTTCCTCCTCGGTCCGCGTGGAGATGATGAAGTGTCCGTCCTGCGACGGTTTACCGATCACGAGCGGACCGATGCGGTCGTGCACCTCGCCGAGGATGTAGAGGCGCTGGCCCGGCCGGATGACCCACTCCTTGTAGTCGTATCCGATCGTGCTGTCGCCTCGGCCGAGCATCGCGGGCAGCTTGAAGCCGAACAACTCGACGCCGCCGGAGTTACCGCGGTGGGGTTCGAACCGACTCACCGTCTGCTCGACACCGTCGGGGTTGGTGCCGTTCGGGTCGACACCGATGGTGCGGCCCGCTTCGTCGATCACCGCATAGCCCTGGCTGGAGGTGTGCTCGGCGACCCGCTCGGTGCGCTTGCGGCGGTAACGCTTGCCGTCGCGGTATTCGATGACCTCGTACTGTCTATCGATTCGGTAGCGGTACCACACACACTCGGTCTTGGACAGCTCCGCCGTCAACGGTCCCTGGGGGCTGGGGTGCGCGGCACCCACGACCTCCGCCGTCTTCCGGAAGGAGCCCTTGCCGCCCACCTCGTCGGACGCCCGCCGATACTCCTCCAGCTGCGGAATCGACAGCGTTTCCGTGCCGATCATGGCGTGGAGTTCGCTGCGTGTGTGCTTCATGTAGAAGAAGGCGGCCACCGCGACGACAAGCAACACCGCGCCTACGATCCACACCGCTATCCACCCCCGGGACGAGTTACGGTCACTCCCACTCGATCGTGCCGGGCGGCTTGCTGGTCACGTCCAACACAACCCGGTTCACCTCGGCCACCTCGTTGGTGATCCGGGTGGAGATCCGTTCGAGCACGTCGTAGGGTAACCGAGCCCAATCGGCGGTCATGGCGTCTTCGCTGGAAACTGGGCGCAATACCACAGGGTGCCCGTACGTGCGGCTGTCGCCCTGCACGCCGACGCTGCGAACGTCGGCGAGGAGCACGACGGGGCACTGCCAGATGTCCGAGTCCAGTTCGGCGGCGCTCATCTCCTCGCGCGCGATGGCATCCGCCGCGCGGAGGGTCTCCAGCCGCTCGGCGGTCACCGCGCCGATGATACGGATGGCCAGGCCCGGGCCGGGGAACGGCTGCCGGTGCACGATCGTCTCGGGCAGGCCGAGTTCCAGTCCCACCCGGCGCACCTGGTCCTTGAACAGCTTCCGCAGCGGTTCCACCAGCGTGAACTGGAGGTCGTCGGGCAGGCCGCCCACGTTGTGGTGGCTTTTGATGTTGGACGTGCCCGCGCCGCCGCCGGACTCCACCACGTCGGGATACAACGTGCCCTGCACGAGGAACTCGACGTCGCCCTTGGCCTTGACATCACGTGCGGCCTGTTCGAAGACGCGGATGAACTCCCGGCCGATGATCTTGCGTTTCTGTTCGGGGTCGGTGACACCGGACAGCGCCGAAAGGAACCGTTGGCTCGCGTCCACCGTGACCAGCTTCACCCCGGTGGCGGCCACGAAGTCACGTTCCACCTGCTCGCGTTCCCCGGCCCGCAACAGGCCGTGATCCACGAACACACAGGTGAGGCGATCGCCGATGGCGCGCTGCACAAGCGCCGCGGCCACCGCTGAGTCCACGCCACCGGACAGGCCGCAGATGGCGTGCCCGTCACCGATCCGAGCGCGGATCCGCTCCACCTGGTCGTCCACGATCGACGCCGTGGTCCAGTTCGGCCGCACACCCGCGATGTCGTGCAGGAACCGCCGCAGCACCTCCTGCCCGTGGGGCGAGTGCGCCACCTCCGGGTGGTACTGCACTCCGGCGAGTCGGCGTTCGACGTTCTCGAACCCGGCCACCGGCGCGCTGTCACTCCTCGCCGTGACCTCGAACCCCTCGGGTGCCTCCGTCACGCAGTCGCCGTGGCTCATCCACACCGGGTGCCGCGCGGGCAGCCCCTCGTGCAGAGCTCCTCCCGTGACGCCGAGCTCGGTACGTCCGAACTCACGGGTGCCCGTGTGTTCCACCGTGCCGCCGAGTGCCTTCGCCATCGCCTGGAAGCCGTAGCAGATGCCGAACACCGGTACTCCGGCTTCGAACAGCGCCGGGTCCACCCCGGGCGCGCCGTCGGCGTACACACTCGCCGGACCGCCCGACAGGATGATGGCGGCCGGGTCGCGCTCGAGGATCTCGTTCACGGGCGTCGTGTGGGGCACGACCTCCGAGTACACCTGCGCCTCACGCACCCTGCGGGCGATGAGCTGCGCGTACTGTGCGCCGTAGTCCACCACGAGCACGGGACCGTCTGCCACTGTCGGACCTCCTGGCAGTAAGAAACTGGCCCCTTCATCGTCGCAGGCGAGCTTCTCGGCGTTGTTCGCAGGTCGCCGGTTACGGACAGCGGCCGGGTGAGGACATCACCAAGTAGGCGTGATCGGTAACCGCAGCGCGCCCGGCGCATCCGCGGGCACCACCGGATTCTTCGGGGCGACGGGAGCGATCCGCTTATAGCCCTCGTGCTGCTCGGGCCGCGGGTCGGCCTCGCCCTTGTTCGGCCAGAACGAGAACGCGCGCTCGGCCTGCGCCGTGATGGTCAACGACGGGTTCACCCCGAGGTTGGCCGTGATGGCGGCACCGTCCACGACGTGCAGGTTCGGGTAGTTGAACACCCGGTGGTACGGGTCGATGACCCCGTTGTCGGGGTCGGTGCCGATGGGCGCCCCTCCGATGAAATGCGCCGTCAGCGGAATGTTGAAGATCTCGCCCCAGGTTCCGCCCGCGACCCCGTCGATGTGTTCGGCCGTGAGCTGGTTCGCCTCGTGACCAGCGGGAATGAAAGTCGGGTTGGGCTTTCCGTGGCCCTGTTTCGACGTGTACTTGCGGCGCCCGAACCAGCCGCGCTTGGTGTAGGTGGTGATGGAGTTGTCCAAACTCTGCATCACCAACAGGATCACTGTGCGCTCGCTCCAGCGGTAGCCGTTCAGTAACTTGAGCGTCTGGATCGGGTGCTTGCACACGAACCGCAGTGCCTGCTTCCAACGCGGCACCTCCGACGAGCCGTCGGTGGCGATCGTCTGCAGCAGACTCATGGCGTTGCTGCCCTTGCCGTAACGCACGGGCTCGATGTGGGTGTTCTCGTCGGGGTGGATCGACGAGGTGATGGCCACCCCGCGGCTGTAGTCGTTCTCCGGGTCGACAGTGGGACGCCCCGCGCCGATGATGGCCTCGGAGTTCGTGCGCGTCAGCTCCCCGAGCCGCGCGGACAGACGCGGTAGTGCCCCCTTGTCGCGCATGTCGTGCAGCAGTCGCTGCGTGCCCCACGTGCCCGCGGCGAACACCACGTGCCCCGCGGTGAGTGTGTGCCGGAACCGTCGCGAGGAGGTGCCGGTCTTGCGGATGTCCACTTCGAACGTGCCGTCTCCCCGGGGGCGCACGGCCGTCGCCGTGGTCAGCGGGATGACCTTGGCACCGTTGCGCTCCGCGAGGTACAGATAGTTCTTCACCAGCGTGTTCTTCGCGCCGACACGGCACCCGGTCATGCAGGAGCCGCATTCGGTGCACCCCGTCCGATCGGGTCCGGCACCCCCGAAGTAGGGGTCCGACACCGTACGACCGGGCTTTCCGAAGTACACACCGACCGGCGTCGGGTGGTAGCTGTCCTCCACCCCCATGTCGGCGGCGACCTTGCGCATCACCTTGTCCGCCGGCGTCACCGTGGGGTTGGTGACCACGCCGAGCATGCGGGAGGCCTGGTCGTAGTGCGGGGCGAGCTCGTCCTCCCAGTCGGTGATGTGCGCCCACTGCCGGTCGGTGTAGAACGGCTTCAGCGGCCGGTACAGCGTGTTCGCGTAGACGAGCGAGCCCCCGCCGACGCCCGCTCCCGCCAGCACCATGACGTCCTTGAGCAGGTGGACGCGCTGGATGCCGAAGCAGCCGAGACTCGGCGCCCACAGGTAGCGGCGCAGATCCCAGGAGGTCTTGGCGAATTCGTCGTCGGCGAACCGGCGACCGGCCTCGACGACGGCGACGCGATACCCCTTCTCGGTCAATCGCAGAGCGGCGACACTGCCGCCGAAGCCCGAACCGACGACTACGACGTCGTAGTCCACAGAGTAGGTGTTACGCCCAGTCACAGGTAAGAGCGTAGACCGGGCGGACCTTCCTGACCAGAGTAAGTTATCGCCCGGTTGCCCTGGGTCGCGTGCTCAGGCGCGCACGGTCAGCTCGACCCGCTGGAACTCCTTCAAATCGGAGTAGCCCGTCTTGGCCATCGCACGACGGAGAGCGCCGAAGAGGTTCACCACGCCCTCCGGATCGGACGACGGACCGTGCAGTAGAGTCTTGAGATCCACGTCACTGTTCGGCCCCGGTGCCACGCGCGAACGCGGCAACGACGGGTGCGCGGCGGCCGCCGTCCAGTACAGCCCCTTGCCCGGCGCCTCGCGCGTCGCCGCGAGCGGGGCACCCAACATCACGGCGTCCGCTCCGCACGCGACGGCCTTGGCGATGTCACCACTGCGCGTCACACCACCGTCGGCGAGCACGTGCACATACCGCCCACCCGTCTCGTCCAGGTAGTCACGGCGCGCGGCGGCAGCGTCGATGACGGCGGTCGCCATCGGCACCCCGATTCCGAGCACCCGATCCGTGCTCGTCACCCCCGGCGCGTGTCCGTGACCGACGATCACCCCGGCCGCGCCGGTGCGCATCAGGTGCATGGCCGTGCGGTAGTCGCTGACCCCACCGGCGATCACGGGAACGTCCAGCTCGGAGATGAACTCCTTGAGGTTCAGCGGGTCGTCATCGCGGGCCACGTGCTCCGCGGACACAATCGTGCCCTGCACCATCAGCACCTCGACGCCCGCGCTCAACAGTGTCGGCGTCAACTCGGCGGCGTGCTGCGGACTGACCCGCGCCGCCACCGTCACCCCCGAGTCACGCACCGTGCGGATGGCCTCGGTCAACAGTTCCGGCTGAATCGGCGCCGAATGCAATTCCTGCAGCAACGCGCCGAGCTCGGCCCAGTCGGCACCCTTACGCGCCAGGTCCACCACCCGTGCCAGCGCCTGCTCCGCATCGGCGTGCCGGGCCCACAGGCCCTCGGCGTTGAGCACACCGAGACCGCCGAGCTTGCCGATCGACACCGCCGTGTCGGGCGACACCACGGCATCGGTCGGGTGGGTCACCAGCGGCAGGTCGAACCGGTAGGCATCGATCTGCCAAGAGGTGGACACGACCTTCGACGAGCGCGTACGCCGTGACGGCACGATGTCGATGTCGTCGAAGTCGTAAGCCCGTCGTGCCGTCCGGCCCATGCCGATCTCGACCAGATCCCGCACGTGAAGTCCCTTCTGTTCCCGACCAGCGAGGTCGCCGTAAGAGGTCGTCGAAAAATGTGAGTCACGAAAGCGGTGGGAGTCACCGACCGCTCACAAAACACCGTGCCGGCGCGAAGCGGTCCGCACCGAGCTACCTGGTGGTGTAGTTGGGGGACTCCACGGTCATCGTGACGTCGTGAGGGTGGCTCTCCTTCAGCCCCGCGGCGGTGATCCGCACGAGCTGGGCTTTCTGCAGCTCCGCGATGGTGGACGCACCCGCGTACCCCATCCCCGAGCGCAGACCGCCGACGAGCTGGTGCACCACCCCGGCCAACGGGCCACGGAACGGGATCCGGCCCTCGATCCCCTCGGGCACGAGCTTGTCCTCGGAGAGCACGTCGTCCTGGGCGTAACGGTCCTTGGAGTACGACCGCCTACCACCGCGCGACTGCATCGCACCGAGCGAACCCATGCCGCGATAGGTCTTGTACTGTTTGCCGTTGACGAGGATCAGCTCACCGGGCGCCTCTTCCGTACCGGCCAGCAGGCTGCCCAGCATCACCGACGACGCACCCGCCGCGATGGCCTTGGCGATGTCACCGGAGTACTGGATGCCGCCGTCCCCGATCACGGGCACACCGGCGGGGCGACACACCTTGTCCGCCTCGTAGATGGCGGAGATCTGCGGAACACCGACACCCGCCACCACGCGCGTGGTGCAGATGGAGCCCGGCCCCACACCGACCTTGACCGCGTCGGCACCCGCGTCCACGAGCGCCTGCGCGCCCGCCCGCGTGGCGACGTTGCCGCCCACGACGTCGACGGTGTCACCGAGTTCCTTCTTCAACCTGGAGACCGTCTCCACGACCGCCCGCGAATGCCCGTGCGCCGTGTCGACCATGAGCACGTCGACACCCGCGTCGACCAGGGCCATCGCCCGCTGGTGCCCGTCCTCGCCCACGCCCACGGCCGCGCCGACGAGGAGACGGCCATCCGAGTCCTTGGACGCGAGGGGGTACTGCTCGGTCTTGGCGAAGTCCTTCACCGTGATGAGGCCGCGGAGCTTGCCGTCACCGTCCACGATCGGCAGCTTCTCGACCTTGTGGCGACGCAGCAGACCCAACGCCGCGTCGGCGGTGACGCCCACCTGCGCCGTCACCAGCGGCGCCTTGGTCATCACCTCGCTCACGGGCTTGCTGTAGTCGACCTCGAACCGCATGTCACGGTTGGTGATGATGCCCACGAGCGTTCCCGAGGCGTCGGTCACCGGCACACCCGAGATACGGAACCGCGCGCACAGCTCGTCCACCTCGGCCAGCGTGTCGTCCGGGGAACACGTGACCGGATCGGTCACCATCCCCGACTCCGACCGCTTCACGATCTCCACAGCCTGTGCCTGCGTCTCGATCGGCAGGTTCCGTTGCAACACGCCGAGCCCACCCTGCCGGGCCATGGCGATGGCCATACGCGCCTCGGTCACGGTGTCCATCGCGGCGGACACCAGCGGAATGTTCAACCGGACGTTGCGCGTCAGATTCGTGCTCGTGTCCACGCCACTCGGGATCACGTCCGACTCGGCGGGCAACAGCAGCACGTCGTCGAACGTCAGACCCAGCATCGCGAACTTTTCCGGGGCACCGCCGGCCTCGCCCTGTTCTGAGGGCGCCAGACCTGTGTACACGGTGTCACTCATCATAGGTGGGGCTGACCTTCCTCGGCGGGATTGAACCGTTCAGACGGATATGCGGACCTGTTAGCGATGGTATCTGGACGCACCCCGGGGATGGCCCGGTACCGTGCTGGATCGTGCCACACGAAGTGTTGCCCCCGGATCCGTTCGCTGACGACCCGAACGACCCCGCGAAGGAGTTCGCGGCCCTCGACGAGCCCCCGGCGGAGCCGCTGAGTCCGGAAGAGCGGTCCGAACTGCTCACGGACTTGTCGGACCTCACCGTCTACCAGGCGTTGCTGGAGCCACGTGGCATCCGAGGCATCGTCGTGGACTGTATGGAATGTGAGCAGCCGCATTATCACGATTGGCATCTGCTCCGCGCCAGCCTCGAACAACTGTTGGCAGACGGACAAATGCGTCCACACGAGCCGGCCTACGACCCCAACCCCGCGTTCTACGTCACGTGGGAGTACTGCCGAGGGTTCGCGGACGGCATCACCGCCACCGAGAACGAGAACGCTCGGTAACCAGCACCAGCCAGCACACCGACATTCCGATACATGAAAACGCCCTCCTCTCGAGGAGGGCGTTTTCGTATTTCTCCTCGACCGATCCCTCAGCCGGTCGAATCGGACGTGGTGCTCGACGTGTCGGACCGGCTGTCCGACTCCTCGGTCGGGCTCTCCTCGGGCGTCGTGGTCGGCGTCGTTGGTTCCGTCGACGGCGTCGAGGGCTCCGTGGTGGGGATCGACGACGTCTCGTCCAGCTCCGGCGGCACGTCGTCCTGCGAGGACTCCTCCGGCGTGTCCGTCGTCGTGGACGTCCGCGATTCCTGCGAGCTCGACGAGGTATCGGACGACGAGGCGGGCGGCGCGTGCTCCGGCTGCTCCGCCTGGCCCGGCTGGTCGAGCTGCGCCAGCAACTCCATGTGCCGGGCCCGCAGCCGTGCCAGCTCGTCCTCTCCCGTCACCTTCTCCAGCGCGGCCTCGGCTTCCTCCAGCGCGCGGCGGGCATCTCCGTAGCGCTCCTGCGCTATAGCGAGGTCCGCGGCGTCGAGGTCGGTACGCACCGACGCCGCTGCCTCCACCGACCGCGCGTGGTCGGAGTACAGGACCTTGCTCAGGCCCCACAACGTGTCACCGGGCTCGGCGCCGCGGGCGGCCAGAGCGGTTCCGGTGAAGCCGATGGCCAGCACGGCGGCCGCGGCGGCGACGGGCACGAGCATGCGCCGACGCCGTCCACGCCCCCTCGCGTTGCGTGCCATGACCGCGGTCTTCACGGTCGTCACGGCCGACTGCGTGTCCACGAGCTCGGGGATGGCCTCGCTGTCCACGTCGCGACGCCACGCCAGCAACAACGCGCTGAGTTCCTGATCCCCCAGTTCGTCGCCGACCTTGGAGTCGGCGGCACCGAGCGCGTCGAGCAGGGCGTCGTCCGCCTGGATCGCAGACAGGTCCATCATCTCGGCGTCCTCCCCCGCGGAGGAGGACTGAGCGCAGTGGCTCGTATCGGCCGAATCAGCCGATTCAGTCGGTTCAGCCGATTTGGCTGATTCGGCTGACCCCTTGTCGGCCCCCGGACCGTCGATGCCGAATTCGGTTTCGTGGTTGTCGCCGCTTACACCGTCGCGTTCCGTCATCAGACCACCTCCTCAGCGGCCAGCGCCTTGCGCAGCCGCGCGAGGGCGCGATGCTGGGCGACCCTCACCGCCCCGGGCGTCGATCCGACAGCTTCCGCGGTCTCCTCGGCGGATAGACCGACCACCACTCGCAACACCACGATCTCGCGTTGTTTCTCCGGCAGTACCTGCAACAACTGCGACATCCGTTCGTTCAACTCGCCCCGCAGAGCACGCTGCTCCGGGCCGATGTCACCTTCGATGTCGTCCGGTACCTCGGCGACCGGCTCCGCGCGGTTGCGGGATGCCGCCCGGTGCGCGTCGGCGACCTTGTGCTGGGCGATCCCGTAGACGAAAGCCAGGAAGGGGCGACCCTGGTCACGGTACGAAGGCAACGCCGTGAGCACCGCGAGACACACCTCCTGGGCTACGTCGTCCGCCGACGTGAACGAACGTTCCTGCCTGCCAACCCTGGCGCGGCAGTACCGCACCACAAGGGGACGGATAGCGGCCAGCAGCCGTTCGACTGCCTGAGGATCACCCTCGACAGCGGCGGCGACCGACTCGTCCAGCCCATCCCCCACGTTGGTCATCGCAGACAACAGCCCCGGTGTTACGTCTAGGCGTGCAAAAACAACGGCGCGCGACTGTCGAGACGATCGCCCTCACGCCGGTGACACCTACCGTACCTGCCGGTACCCCCTGATTTCGTCGCTGGTCGCCCTGCGGGCGTTTCCGCCACGCAGCCTGCGGCGAGAAACCCTACCGCACCGGCCACCCCTTCGATGATCATCACCTCGGTGACCGCCGGTTCCGTGGCGGCAGTGCGCTGAACGGAAACGGACTTTCGGGTCGGTCGATACACAATGCAACACGCCACACCGGAACAACCGGCGTGGCGTGTTCGGGGACCGGGGACGCGAGGGTTCGAGTCGGGTCCGCTCATTCAGGCGACGAGACCGCGTCGGAAACCGTGGGCGACAGCCTGGGCACGGTCTCGCACGCCGAGCTTGCGGAACAGTCGACGGGCGTGGGTCTTCACCGTGTCCTCGGACAGATACAGCTCACGGCCGATCTGACCGTTGCTCTTGCCCTGGCTCATCCCACGCAGCACCTGGAGTTCCCGCTCGGTGAGCTGGACTCCGGGATCGGACGGTTGCCTAGGCGCCGGTACGGACGTGCTGGCGAGTGTGTGTGCGAGCGCGGCGACGAGTTCCGGGCGAGAGGCGTCCCACCTCAAGTAGCCCCGAGCTCCACCGGCGATGGCCGCGGCGATGCTGCCCGCGTCGTCAGGGGCGCCGAACACGATCACGTTCGCCTGCGGGTTGGCCGACACCAGACGCCGAGTGGCCTCCACGCCGGTCGGCACGGCACGCTGCGTACCCACGAGCACGACATCGACCGGCTGCCTGGAGTACCGGGCAAGCAACTCGTCACCGTGCGCTACGCAGTCGATGCGACTGACGCCGGGAACAGCGGACATCACGCGGGTAAGCCCTTCGCGAACACTGCGTCGGTCGTCGCAGATCAAGACCGTCGTCACAGGGGTTCCTTCC